>JAGWIH010000026.1 GCA_028866355.1 Alphaproteobacteria bacterium | reverse complement strand
CATGCCAAGCACGAAAACAGCGCGCCGTTCGGTTGGCGCGCTGTCTGGCCGCGTATGTGCGGCAGTGGATTTCGCGGAGCCGACCTCGAGGTCGGCGATTGCAGCCATCGCGTCCATCGCCCTGATCACCTGGGTCTCAATGTCACTTTCCGGAATATAGCGATTTTCCGTTTTTTGGCAATTCCAAAGACAGGAAAAGCCGTTGCGCGGCGCTCAGCCGGCGATTTTGCTAAATGTATTTAAAAAGCGAGAGACCGCTGATTTTGCCGAACGCCGCCTGCGCCGCCTGCAACGCCGTGACGCCCTCGCTGAACTGGGTCATCACTTGCGGCAAGCTGGCGCTTTGGATATTGGCGAGGCTGGCTTGGTCGGTGGTCGTGACGGCGTTGTCCTGGTTTTGCACCGCGTTGATCTCGCTCAAGCTGGTGCCGAGCGAGGCTTCGGCCGACAGGATATTGGTGTGCACCTGGTTAAGCGTCGCTAACGCATCCTGGATCAGCTGATCGGCGCGCGCGCGCGTGCCGCTGGCACCGTCGACCGGCGCCTGCAACGCGGTGATGACGTTCTGCAGCGCTTGGAAGGCGCTCGTCGTTTGGCTGGTGCGGACCATGAAATGATCGCCGGCCGCCGGCGTGCCGGTAAAGGAGATGTCCATGCCGCCGAACGACAGCGCCGCGCTCGAGCTGTTGTACACGCCGCTTGCGACCGTGCCGCTGCTGGCGATGAACGAGACGCTGCCCGGCGCGCCCTTGCCGCTGGCGATCGAATAATTGAGCGTGCTGCCGGCACCGGCGGTGAACGAAACCTCAAATTGCGTGTTGGCGAGATGCTCGGTGTTCACGAGCGCCGAATTGAGCACGCCGCCGAGCGCCGCCACGCCGGTTCCGGTGTTGGTGCCCGATGCCGCCACGGCAAAACTGCCGTTGCCGTCGGGAACCTGCATGAAGACCGACTGACCCGAAACCGCCACCGGCACCAGCAGCGATGGGCCGATCTCGATCTGGTTGACGCCCGCGTCGCCCTTGAAAACGACCTGGCCGGTCGGCGTCGTTTGGAACGGCGCGTTGGTGGTCTGCGAACCGGCGAAAATGAATTGGCCGTTGGACAACTGCGTATTGGCAAGCTGCACGAGCTCCTGAAGCGAGTCTTGCACGGCGTTGGCAAGCGCCGCGCGATCATTGCTGCTCGCCGTGGCGGTGGCGCCTTGCAACGCGGTTGATTGTACCTGGTTCAGCAGATTGTCGACCTGATTGAGGACGCTGAGCGTTTCGTTCATCGTGCTCGAAACCGCTTGCGCGTTGTTGACGTTGGTCGAGATCTCGCCGATCTGATTGCTGGTGTCGAGTATCGCCGCCGCAGCCGACGGATTGTCGGTCGCATTGACCACCGATTGGCCGCTGGCGATCTGCTGGTTGAGGTTGCTGACGGTCGATTCCTGGGCCAGCATGTCGTTGAGCGTGCCGAGGAAGAACTCATTGGTGCTGATGCGCATGACCGACCTCTTTATCCGTGCATCGCGCTGAGCAGCGACGAGATCAGCGATTGGATCGTGCCGATCACCTGGGCGTTGGCCTGATAGGCCTGCTGCAGCTGAACCAGGTTGGCTGCTTCCTCGTCGAGATTGACGCCGGAAATCGATTGCTCGTTGGCCTGCGCGCGGGTGAAGACCGATTGAGCCGCCTGCCCCGCCGCGCTGGCCTCGGCGCCGCGATCGCCGATGTCGGTCACCATCGTCGTGTAGGCGTCGTTCAGCGTCTGGCCGGACAGCAGGTCCGTCGCCTGCAACTTCGCCATCGCCACCATGTTGCCGTTGCTGCCGGTGCCCCCCGGCGTCAGCACGAAGCTGTCGCCGGTGACCGGCGTCCCGGCCGACAGCGTGAGCGTCGCGACTTCGCCGGCGGGCGCCGGCGGCGATGGATAGGCGACCGCAACCTCGGCGCCGTTGGTGGCGCTATAGGTGCCCGAAGCGATGACGACGTTGCTGCTGTTGAGCACGTTGAACGTCGTCGCCGAGCTGAATTTGACGCTCATCTGCTGGCCGAAATCGGCCGCCGGAAGGATGACCGTGCCCGCCGGCAACGAGCCGCTGAGCGTCGGTGCGCCGGCCGTCATGGTCACGTTGCCGACATTGGTGTTGTTGATGCCGCCGCTGGCAACCACGCCGGCGGTCGCGACATAAGGCGCCGCGGCGGCGATTGCCGCTGGATCGGTGGTGGTCACCGCGATCCCGCTAGCGGCCTTGAGCGTCGGCTCGATCTCGAAGGAATCGCCGACATTGGCAACGCCGGTAACGTTGATCGTCATGCCGTCGAGCGACAGCGTCGGTCCGGCGCCGAGCGACGTGGTCTGACCGGTCTGGACGTTGACCGCCTGATAGCCACCGGCCGTGCGCGTCAGGACGTAATCGTTGGGCGTGAACGCGTTGGGGTTTGCGATCGCGGCGGTCATCGTCGCAGTGCCGGTATTGCTCGTGCTGGCGAAGACCGTCGGCGCCGGCACCGAGAACAGCGCTGAGCCCAGCTGGCCGTTGAGGTTCAGGCCGAGCGTCTGCTGACCGTTGATGGCGGACGCCAACGCCACGGCGAGTCCGCCGACGCTGTCGTTGGCGCTGACATATTGTGCGCGCATGCTGAGCAGGCCGCCGAGCTGCCCACCGGAGACGCGACTGGTCAGGTCTTCGCCGTTCGGCGCGTATTTGATCGCCAAGGTGCCGTCGTTGTAGCTGCCGGACGCGGCGGAAAGGCTGTACGCGGTCGCACCGTTGACCAGCGCCATGCCGCCAGTGAGGTAGACGTCCATGGTGCCGCTGGCGCCCTGCGCAATCGTGACTCCGACCTGCTCGCCGAGCTGCTGGACGAGCTGATCCGCCTGATCGATCAGGCTGTTGGTCGCTGAATCCGACGGCCCGCTTTTGCTCAGAATGTCCTGGTTGATCTGCGCGATCTGGGTCGCGAGGTTGTTGATCTGCGCCACCGATTGCGTGATCTGACCGTTGACCGTGCTGATGTTGGAGGCCAGCTGGCTGCCGACCGATTGAAACAGCGACGTCACCTGCTGCGCGCTGCTCAGGAAGGCGTCACGATTGGCCAAATTCGCCGGATCCTGCGCGACCGTATTGGCCGCCGTGAACAGGCTGCCGATGATATTGCCGAGACCGCCGGCGCCGCCCGACGCCAATGGAAACACCGACGACAGCGCGTTCGTGCCCGACAACACGACTTGCGCTGCCTTGTTGGTGGAATCCGCTCCGACCATTTCTTGATAGACGTATTGGTCGAAGCCGCGCTGGATCGAGGCCACCGACGTGCCAGTTCCGACGCCGCCGGTCGGGCCGACGGTGCTCGTGGTTTCGATCTGGTTGAGTCCCTCGACCGCGTAACCCGGCGTGTTGACGTTCGACGTGTTGTTGGCTTCGGTCGCCATCCCCTCCTGCGCCGCGAGGAGGCCGGAGAGCGCGCTGTCGAGAACCTGGTTGATGCCGCCCATGCTCAGCTCCGCCCCAGAACCCGGCCGCTGGAAAAGCCCTTCACGCCCGAATTGGTGCCCTCGCCACGCAGCGCCTTGACGTCGGAGCGCAGCCGCTCGGTGCGCGCTTCGGCAGGTTGCAGCACATCACCGATCTCGCGCGCCAACGCCTTTGCTGCATCGTCGAGACCGCCATCGGCCGCCGCACCGCGGCGGCGGCGTTCGGCGTCGAGGCTCATCAGCTCCTCGATATAGTGGCGGCGGCGCCCAATGAGCGCGAGGACAAAGCCGATCGGCCAGCGCTCGGCGCGTCCGTCACGCTCGAGCCGGAACAACCGGACCAGGCGCTGCATCATGCGCCGTTCCTGCTCGACCATCGGATCGGCGGTCACGCGGCACCGCCCGTTGTCGCCACCTGGGCGACTGTCGTGCCAGCCGGCGTATCGAGGGCAGCGGTAATCGTCGGGCTGCCGGCAACTGCGGCGAGCTTGCTGGCGTAATCCGGATCGGTGGCATAGCCGCCGGCAACGAGCGCCTGCCCGTAAGCCATCGGATCGGCGCCAGCGCCGAGCGCTGCGCGATAACGCGCATTGTGCGCAATCAATTGAACGTAATCGGCGACCGCCGCCGCCAAACTGGGATAGGCGCGGAACTGCGTCGTCTCGCCGACTTCGCCGGTGGCGGACGCCTCGTGCGTGTAGGCCTGTACGGTGCCGCCGTTCCAACCGGCGCCCGCCTTGACGCCGAACAGATTATTGCCCGGGATCGACCGGCCCCAGCCGCTTTCGAGCGCCGCCTGGGCCAGCAAGACGTTCGGCGAAACGCCGAGGCTTTGGGCCGCGCCTTGCAGCAGCGGCGCCAGGGTCGCGGCGAACTGTTGGCGGTCGGCCGCGGTCGAGCCGCCGGCCGGCGTGAGCTGCGCCCCCGGCCCCACCGGCGCGTTGTACGGCGATGGCGACGTCGGCGGCACGGCGCTTGGCAGGGTGACGGGCGCCGGGCCGGCCGGCACAACGGGTCGTGTTCCCGTCGACGACGGCGCGATCGCATACGCGGCGCCAGGCGAAACGATGACGTGGCGCCCCTGCCAATATTGCTGAAGCAAAAAACCCGCACCGGCCGCTGCGTGCGCAGGTGTCGTCGGTGTCGGCGATGCCGGCGTTGCGCCGGTGGCAGCCGGCGGCGGTGCGGCCTTCGGCATCGACTGCAACAGCATATCTGCAAAGCCGAGCTGATTGCTCGAGGCGGCCACCTGGCTCATCACGTTGGCATAGAGCGTGTTGACGGTGTCGCTGCCGACGCCGTCCACCATCGGCAGCGCGCTGCCGTCGGCGTCGCGCATCAGCCCTTCCATCAGCATCGCGCCGAACTGACCGGCGACCGCGCGGCGCACCGCCGGGTCGTCGGGATGCGCTTTGAGGGCGCCGATCGCCGTCGGATCGATGCCGCTGGCGAGACTTTGCGCGACCGCCGCATCCATCAGAGCACCTTCAGATGCGCGTGCAGCGCACCGGCCGAACGCAGCGCTTGCAGGATCGCGATCAAGTCGGACGAGGTCGCGCCGATGGCGTTGAGGTTGCGCACGATGTCGGAGATTTTCGGCGCCGCCTTGATCTCGAGGATCTTGGCGGTTTTTTCCTCGGCATTGATCTGCGTCCGGTTCACCACCTGCGTCGTGCCGGTGTTGCTGAACGGCAGCGGCTGGGCGACTTGCGGCGTCTCGGCGATGGCGATCGAAAGAGTGCCATACGCGACGGCGGCGTCGGTCAGCGTGACGTCGGCGCCCATGACCACCGTGCCGCTTTGCGCATCGATGACGACTTCGGCCGGCGGCGTATCGGGCGTCACCTCGACATCGAGCAGCTTGGCCAGGAACGGCACGCGGCGCTGCGGGTCGAGGGGGCCGCGAACCCGTACCTGGCCCGGGTTCAGCGTCAGCGCGGTATCGGCGCCGAATTTCCGGTTGAGCGCATCGCTCAGGCGGGTGGCGTTGCCAAACGATGCGGCGTCGAGATTGAGCAGAATGGTTCCGTCCTGCGCGGATGCGAATTGCGCCTTTACCGACCGCTCGATGGTCGCACCATCGGGAATATGGCCCACCGTCGGCACGTTGACCGTTGCGGTGGCGGCCTGGCCGCTCGCGCTGAAGCCGCTGACCAGGACGGAGCCCTGGGCGATCGCATAGACCTGGCCGTCGGCACCGCGCAATTCGGTCATCAGCAGCACGCCGCCGCGCAGGCTCTGGGCGTTACCCATCGCCGACACGGTCACGTCGATCGCCTGGCCGGTCGCCATGAACGTTGGCAGTGTCCCGGTCACCATCACCGCCGCCACCGTGTTCGGTTGCAAGAACGCGTTGGGATTGAGGGTCAATCCCATGTGCGCGATCATGTTGGTGATCGCCTGCACGCTGTAAGGGATTTGCGTCGTCTGGTCGCCGGTGCCGGCCAGGCCGACGACGAGCCCATAGCCGATCAACTGGTTGCCGCGCTGGCCTTCGACGGTGGCGAGATCCTTGACGCGCTCCGCCTGGGCGGCGCCCGCTTGGACGAGCACGAAGGCGGCAACGATTAGCGCTAGAAATCGGGCCATAGCGTACTGACCGTCATGAACAGGCGCTGGAGGAATCCCATTTTCGGCGCCAGATAGGTTTCGCCGTCGCCGCTGAACTCGATGTAGCCCTCGGCCATGCGCGTCGACGACACGGTATTGCTCGAAATGTCTTGCGGCCGCACCACGCCGGCGATGCGGATGTATTCCTTGCCACCGACGAGCTGGACCACGTTCTCGCCCTTGATGACGAGGTCGCCGTTCGGCCGGATCTTCTGCACCATCGCCGAGACCGTGGTGATGACGCTGTCGCTTTGCGCGGTTGAGCCACTGCCCTTGAGCGAGTTGGCGCTGTTGTAAGAAAGGTTCGGGTTGAATTTCTGCAGGGTCGTGCCGTTGTCGTGGCTGCGGCCGAACGCCAATGGTACGCCGAAGAAATTGCCGACCGTGCTGCTAACGCTATCGGTTTTGCCGATGTTCTGGCTGACGTTCTTGCTGGCCGCCGCGCTTTGCGCGATCGCGACCGTGATGATGTCGCCGACCTGATAGGCGCGATGGTCCTGAAACAGCTCGAGCCCGCCGTTGCCTTCGGCGGTCGCCTGGTAGATGGCGCCGTCGGTGGCCGGTAGCTGCTCGCCCTGGTCCCCCGGCAACGGACCGAGCGCCGTCGATGGCATCGGCAGATGCCCCGGTGGCTGCTCGCAGCCGCCGAGGCCGGCGCCGAGGACGGCTAGCGTGACCAATGCGGAAACCCGCTTCATCGGCGGCTCAGCCGGTCGTGTTGTTGAGGTAGCCGAGCATGTCGTTGACGCTTTTGGCCGCCTGGGTGTTGAGCTCGTAGGCGCGCTCGGTCTCGATCATGTCGACCATCTCGTTGACCACCGAGACGTTGGAGGATTCGAGATAGCCCTGTTCGATCGAGCCCAGGCCATTGGTGGCGCCTTTGCCGGGCGTCGGCGCGCCGGACGATTGCGTCTGGATCGCCAAGTCGTTGCCGATCGACTGCAACCCCGCCGGATTGATGAAGCTGGCGAGCTGGACGAGGCCGATCTGGGTTGGCGTCGATTGGCCTTGGAGCTGGACGCTGACGGTGCCGTCGGTGCCGATGGTGACCGATTGCGCGCCCGGCGGGATCGTGATTGGCGGCTGGATCTGATAGCCGTTTGCCGTCACCACCTGGCCCTGGGCGTTGAGCTCGAAGCTGCCGTCGCGCGTATAGGCGACCGTGCCCGACGGCATCAGAACCTGGAAATAACCGTTGCCGTTGATCGCCAGGTCGAGCGCATTGCCGGTCTGCTGCAAGCCGCCTTGGGTGATGATCGGCTCGGTGGAAACGACGTTGGCGCCGGTGCCGGTCTGCAAACCCGACGGATAATTGGTGTTCTGCGACGTGAAGCCGCCCGCCTGGGTCGCATTCTGATAGAGCAAATCCTGGAAAATCGGCCGGATCGATTTGAATCCCGCGGTGTTGAGATTGGCCATGTTGTTCGCGATGACGTCCATCTTGGTTTGCTCGCCTTCGAGCCCGGTGCGGACGATCGCCAAAGATTGAATCATGTTGTCCTCTGTTTGATGGGTTGCCGGTCACATGCCTATTGCAGGGTAAGCGGGCTTTCGCTGCCCGCGCCCATCGTCGCGACCGAGTGAAGCATTTGCGTCTGCATCTGGAACAAGCGGGTGTTCTTGATCATGTCGACCATGACGCCGACCGAGCTGACGTTGCTGCCTTCGAGCGCGCCGACTTGCAGCGTCACGCTTCCGTCCGTGCTGAACTGGCCGTTGCCGTCCTGAAACAATCCGTCCGGACGCCGTTTCATGTTCTGCGCTGGCGGATTGGCGAGATCGATGCGGCCATAGGCGATGATCTGGTCGGGCTGCTGGCCCTGCGGCACGCCCGAGACCGTGCCGTCGGAACCGATGGTGACTTGGCTTAAAGCCGGCAATACGATCGGATTGCCGTTCTGGTCGATAACCGGATGGCCCCCCGCGGTTTCCAGGGCGCCCGACGACGCAATGAACAGCGAGCCGTCTCGGGTATAAGCGGTCGAGCCATCGGGCGCCTGGACGCCGATCCAGCCAGGCCCGTTGATGGCGACATCGAGCGGCCGCCCGGTGGTCTGGATCGGGCCCGATTTGAAGTTGGGCTGTTCCTCTTGCGTCACGACGTCGGCGCGATTGGGCAACCCCTGGCCGTAGAACGGCACCGCCTCGAACGCCGGCTGCTGAGCCTTGAAGCCCGTCGTGCCGACGTTGGCCAGATTGTTGGTCGAGGCGGTCATCCGGTCCTGAATCGAGTTCATGCCGGTCATCAGCAGATACATCAGCTGATCGCTCATCGCAGCACGGCCTCGATTACTGGATGTTGAGCAGATGCTGGATGTTCTGCTGCTCGTAGCTGATCGCCTGCGCGTTGGCCTGGAAGGCTTGCTGCGCCACAATCAGGCTGACCAGCTGGGTCGAGAGGTCGACGTTCGAGCCCTCGAGCGCGCCGGATTGCAGCGTACCCAGACCTTGGCTGTTCGGCGCGCCGAGCAGCGCCGGACCGGACCCCAGCGTCGCCTGCCAGAACGTGCCGGTCATCGGCGTCAGCCCTTGCGGATTCTCGAAATTCGCCAGGGCGATGACGCCGAACTGCTTGGTCTGGCCGTTCGAATACTGGCCGATGATCTGCCCGGTCGAGCTGATCTGGACACCCGTGAACGTGCCGGCGCTGTTGCCATTGTTGGCGATCGAATTGACGCCGAACGCTTGGCTCGACAACGTCGTGCCGGTGAAGTTGTAGGCGATAGCGAGCGGCGAGGCGCCGTCCGGCAGCTTGGCCGTCGGCACCGCCACGGTCGTGCCCGCGCCCGACGTCGCACCGGTCAGCGCGCCCGCGCTGTTGAAGGTGAGCTTCGGTCCGGTGCCTGACGCGATCTTCGTGCCGGTCGACGTGGTCAGCTGCCAGTCGACCTGCCATTTGTCCGGCGTGCCGCTGCCGCTTACCCGCGTGAAATAGCTGGTGAGGGTATAGCCGGTGCCGACGCTGTCGTAGACCGTGGTCGCCGTGCTTTCGTCATACGTCGACGCGCTCGACGGATTGAACGCTGTACCCGACGAGATCGCGCTGTCGGTTGTCGGCAGCGAGACATTGAGGCCGAGCGAACTCGTCGCGGTCGCGGGCAGGGTCGAACGGCTGACCTGCAGGTCGCCGATGGCGCCGAGCGCCGAGCCGCTGGTCGCCGTGGTGTAGCCCATCAGCTTGTTGCCCGACGGATCGACGAGGAAGCCGTTGGTGTCCACTTGGAGCGAGCCGGCGCGGGTGTATTCGATGCCCTGGTTGGTCTGCATCTGGAAAAAGCCCTGACCGTTGATCGCCAGATCGAGCGGATTGCCGGTCTGCGAGATCGTGCCTTCGGTGAACAGCTGCGAGAGGTTCGAGGCGACGACACCCTGACCCGGCGTGAGCGTGTTGCCCGAGGTGCCTTCGAGCGAAGTGCCGATGAGATCGGCGAACTCCATCGTCGAGCCTTTGAAGCCCTCGGTGTTCATGTTGGCGATGTTGTTGCCGATCGTGTCGATGCTGTTCTGGGCGGCGTTGATGCCCATCAATTCGGTATTGAGCGACATGGTTCAGGTCCTCCGTGGCTTGCGGATTGATTCGGGAAATCAGTAAATCTGAGCGATCTGGTTGAGCGTCACCGACCCGAGCCCGCCAGCCAGGCTGACGATCGGCCCGTTTTGTCCGCCGAGGGTGACGCCGGCGACCGGCACCACGGCATAGGGCGTGGTCGTGATGGCGTTGCCCTTGCTGTCGAGCGCATTGACCTGGAAGGTATAGGCGCCGGCCGCGGCGGTGCCGCCGCCGGTCTCCGTGCCGTTCCAGGTGAAGCTCTGGATGCCGGCGTTGAGCGGGCCGAGGTTGATGCTCGCGACCTGATTGCCGTTGCCGTCCTTGACCGTCACGGTGACGGCGCTGGCCGTCGATGGAAGATTGAATGCTCCGGGCGCCGAACCACTGCCGCCGAAGGCCAATAGATCGCCGCTGACCGCGACGTCGTGGCCGACCAAGCTCGACGCCTGAATGCCGGCGGCCGAGGAAATTTGCTGGCCGATCCCGCTGACTGTCGTCTGCAACTGCTGCACGCCGTTGGCAGTCGAGAACGCCGCCAATTCGGCCGCATACTGGTCGCTGTTCATCGGGTTGAGCGGATCCTGCGATTCGAGCTGCGTCGTCATCAGACGGAAAAAATCGTTCTGGTTCAGCGTCGTGTTGCTGCCGCTGCCGGTGGCGCTGTTCGAAGCGGATGGCAGCTGGGTGCCGGTGGGAAGCTGCGTGATGTTCACCGGCATGGCGCTTCCGATCATTGCAATTTCCTCCTGCGCGGGGTGATCAGATCGACAAGGTTTTCAACGCCAGCGTCTTGGCGACGTTGAAGGCGTCGAGATTGGCTTGATAATTCCGCGTCGCGGAAATCATGTTCACCATCTCGTCCACCGGATTGACGTTGGGCATCTGGACGTAGCCGTTGCCGTCGGCGTATGGGCTGCTCGGGTCGTAAACCTGCTTCAGCGGCTGCTGGCTTTCGACGACGCCGGCGATATGGACGCCCGACATGCCGGCGGTGGCCGCTCCATTGTCGCCGCCGATGCTGATATTGACGCCACCGTTGCCACCGTCGCTGTCGCTGATCGGCGTGGCCTGGAAGACCACTTCGCGTGCGCGATAAGGCTGGCCGGATGAATTGGCGGTGCTGTCGGCATTGGCGATGTTGCTGGCGATCGCCGACAGCCGTTCGGTCTCGGCCGACATGCCGGAACCGGAGATGAGGAAAACGGAAAACAGCGACATCGGCGGACCCCTAGCCGCTCGTGCTCGACGTCGATGGGCCGCGGATTGCGGTCATCAGCATGTTGAGGCGACCGGTGGTGAAGGTCGCGGCGGCTTCGTATTGCAGCGCGTTGACCGCGGCCTCGCGTTTCTCGAGATCAAGATCGACGCTATTGCCGTCGATCGTCACCGGCGCGCCGGTCTGGTATTTGACCTGGTTCTGAACGGCGGCGGCGATCTGCGCTTCGGTTGTTGGCGTTCCTGACGGTCCCGACGGATCGCCGCCGATCTGGCGCGGATCGTCGACCAGCAAAAACGGCGCGTTCGGCGGCGCTGGCTGGGTGCTGTCGTCGGCTGCCGGCGCAGCCGTCGCGGCGGCTAACGCGGATTGGAAATCGAGATCGACCGCCTTGAAGCCCGGCGTACTGCCGTTGGCAATGTTCGCGGACAGGACCTGCTGGCGATAGGCGCGCAGATCGAGAACCGTCCGGAAATAATCGAGACCCGTCGAAAGTGGGCCTTGCATTCGAACTCGCTCCCCCGGTTCCGCGTCGGCTGGTGCCGCCGCGGGATTCGCCGCCGCCTGCGGCGCCGCCCTGGGAGGGGTAGTGGGCGGCCGCCGCGGCGGTTTCGGCTTTCGGCAAAGGCCCGTTCGGATGGGGAGCGAGAACTTGCCGAATTTTCGTTTTTAGGGTAATTTCCACTCCGACGGATTGCAAGAGGTTTTTTGCGCATGGATTTCCGCGCCGGAGCCGCCCTATTTGCCGCCGCGCTGGTCTTCGTACCCGCGGTTTACGCCGTGGCCGACCCGGGCTTCACCGATCCCGCGACCATCCGCGCCGCGGTCGCGAATGCGGTCGAGACCGCCGCGCCGCAGCTACCGGCGACGACGCTTGAAGCCGAGGTTGCGCCGGTCGATCCGGCCGTCCACCTGCCTGCTTGTCCGGCGCTGGCCGCCGCCGTGCCGCCGTTGAGCGGCGCATTCATCACGGTAAAGGTATCCTGCCCCGCCCCTGCCTGGACGATTTACGTGCCGGTCCGGCTGCACCAATGGCGGCGGGTCGTGGTCGCCGCGGCGGCGTTGCCGCCTAACCGGCCGCTGACCGCCGCCGATCTGACGCTGGCGCGGGTCGATACCGCAACACTGCCAAGCGCGCCCGTCGCCGCACCGGCTGAAGCCATCGGCAATTTGCTGCGCACCAACGTACCGGCGGCGAGCCCGATCCTTGCCGCTCAGCTCGAGGCGCCCGTCCTGATCCATCGCGACCAGAAGGTGCTCGTCACCCTGAACGACGGAGCCATCACCGTGAAGACGACGCTGGTTGCCGAGCAGGACGGCCGCGCCGGTGACATCATTTCGCTGCGCAATCCGGCGAGCCAGAAGGTCGTCCACGCCACCGTCACTGCCGACGGCGAAGCCGAAATGCATCTTTAATTTGACGGAGGTTACCATGGTCCCTGCTCCATCCGGATTGATCGGCCTGCTGCGCGAGACCAAGCGCAAGCTGATCCGCGGCCGTGAAGCGCTGTTGCGCGGCGATTTCGGCGCCGTCACCACCATTACCGGCGAGACCGATGCGCTGGCGGAGCAACTCGCGGACGTGACGCCGGGCCCGCTCGGTCGCAATGCCGAGTTGAGCGCGTTGTTGACCGAAATCCGGCGCCTCGGCCGCGGCAACGCCATCATCGCCGGCGAAATGTTGCGTCATTTCCGCGCCGGTTTGGCGACACTTCGGCGGCTGGAGCCGCATCGCTCCTACGGGCCTAATGGTGGCGAGCGATCCGCCACGGCGCGCCGTTCGCTCGGCAAGGCCTAGACCCGCAGTTCGGCGGGCGGATCGAAGCTGGCGCTCGGCACTGCCGGCTCCGGTTTGCCGGCCGCCCGCGCGGCGCGCAGCCGATAGACGAACGCCAGCACCTCGGCGACCGCGCGGTAGAGCGCGACCGGCACTTCGTCCTCGATCTCGACATAGCGGTTGAGCGAGCGCGCCAGCGGCGGCGCCTCGACGATCGGCACGTCGTGCGCCGCAGCGACCTCCCGGATACGCAGCGCGACAAGCCCGGCGCCTTTGGCGATCAGGCGCGGCGCCCGCATTTCGCCCTGTTGGTAGCGCAATGCAACCGAAACGTGCGTCGGGTTTGTTAGCACCACATCCGCCTTCGGCACTTGGGTCATCATGCGCGCCCGCGCCACCTTGCGGCGGGTCTGCTTGATCCGCCGCTTGGTTTGCGGATTGCCCTCGATTTCGCGCGCCTCATCGCGCAGTTCCTGCCGGCTCATGCGCAAATCCTGACGATGGCTCCAGATCCGGTATGGCACTTCGAGCAGTACGACCACCGCCAGCGAAATTGAGGTCACCAAAAAGAGCTGGCCGAGGAGGCTGCCGGCTTGCCACAGGCCGCCCGGCCATCCGGCGCGCGCCAGGTCAGCGAAATTGCGGGTTTCGCCCCGCAGCCACCAAAAGGCGACCGCCGCGACACCGAGAAGCTTGATGACGGATTTGAGGATCTCGACCAGACCGTCGCGCGACCACAGCCGGCCGAATCCCTGAACCGGATTGAGCCGCGCCAGATCGGGCATCACCGGCCGCCATGAAAACACCAGGCCGCCGACCAGCAACGCCGACAAGGTGCCGATCACGGCGATGCCGCCGCCGAAGACGATGATGATGCCGAGCGCGGGCCGGACGACCGCCCACGCGTCGACCAGCAATCGCGCCGGATCGCGGCCGACCAGCGGATCGATGCTTAAACCGGCGGCGACCATACGCTCAAGAAGAGACGCCGCCACCGTGCCGCCCCAGAAGACGATTGCCGCGCCGGTCACCAGCATGACCGCCGACGGCAACTCGCGTGACCGTGCAATCGAGCCCTCTTCGCGCGCCTTGCTCAGGCGCCTGCCTGTCGGCTCTTCGGTTTTATTTTCGGTTCCCTGATCGTCGGCCATGGCTCATCCGCCGCGCAGCGCGGTTTCGATCAGGCGCAGGCCGACATCGGTCAGATGCTCAACCGCGGGCGCCACGAAGGGCATCAGCAGCGCGGTTGCCGCAATGCCGGTCCACAGGAAGACGGCGAATCCCACCGACATGATGTTGAGCTGAGGCGCGACGCGTGACACCACTGCCATGGCGATATTGATCGCCAGCATGACCGCAACCACCGGCATCGCGAGAATGACCCCGAGCTGAAACAGCGCGGCGCCGGACGCGGCGAGCGCGCCCCAGCCTGCCGGAACGATGCTCATGGTGACGGCAACCGGCACGATCTGGAAACTTTTGACCAGCGCCACGATCAGCAACAGGTGGCCGCCGATCGCCAGGAACAGCACGGTGCCGAGCAGATCGAAAAAATCGGCCATCGCCGGCATCGGCACGCCGACCTGCGGATTGAGCAGCGTGGCGAAGCCGAATCCCATCTGCAGG
>JAGWIH010000306.1 GCA_028866355.1 Alphaproteobacteria bacterium | reverse complement strand
GGGCGAAACGCTGCTGCGCGGCGCCGGCGTCTCGGCTTGCGCGACGTGCGATGGATTCTTTTTCCGCGGCAAGGAGGTCGTGGTCGTCGGCGGCGGCAACACCGCGGTCGAGGAAGCGCTTTACCTGACGCATCACGCCACCAAGGTGACGCTGATCCATCGCCGCGACCAGTTGCGCGCCGAGAAGATTCTTCAGGCGCGGCTGTTCGCACATCCCAAGGTCAAAGTCATGTGGGACAGCGTGGTCGAGGAAATCGTCGGCGACGGCGAACCGAAGCACGTCACCGGCGTCCGCTTGAAGAACGTCAAAACCGGCGCGATCATAACCCTTGCCTGCGACGGCGTTTTCGTCGCCATCGGCCATGATCCGGTGACCGGGCTGTTCAAAGGCCAGCTCAAAACCGACGCCGATGGCTATCTGATCGCCAAACCCGATTCGACTGCGACCGACATTCCGGGCGTGTTCGCCGCGGGCGACGTCAAGGACAAGGTCTTCCGCCAGGCCGTGACCGCCGCCGGTATGGGCTGCATGGCGGCGCTGGAAGCCGAGAAATTCCTCGCCGCGCAGGAAGCAGACGCACTGCGGGCCGCGGAATAGACGCCGATGGACTGGGACAAGTTGCGCGTCTTCCACGCCGTCGCCGAAGCCGGCAGCTTCACGCATGCCGGCGAGGCGTTGAACCTGTCGCAATCGGCGGTCAGTCGCCAGATCAGCGCGCTCGAGGACAGCCTGTCCGTGCCGCTGTTCCACCGCCATGCGCGCGGTCTGATCCTGACCGAGCAAGGCGACCTGCTCTATCGCACGGCGCGCGAGGTCTTCGCCAAGCTGGCGATGACCGAGGCGATGCTGACGGAATCGAAGGACCGGCCGAAAGGTCCGCTCAAGGTCACGACGACAGTCGCCTTCGGTGCATCATGGCTGACTCCGCGCGTGCGCGAATTCGTCGATCTTTATCCCGAAATCGAGGTCAGCCTCGCGCTCGACGATAGCGAACTCGATCTTTCCATGCGGGAAGCCGATGTTGCGATCCGCATGTCGCCGCCGCGACAGCCCGATCTGGTGCAGCGGCATCTGCTGACCGTGCGCTATCTCGCCTACGCGTCGGCGGATTATCTGAAAAAGCATGGCACGCCGCGTAACCCTGAAGACCTCGACAAGCACCGCGTCATCGCTTACGGGCCGGAGACCCGTCCGGTGCGCAACGTCAATTGGGTGCTCGAGGCCGGCGCGCGCGCGGGACACGAACGGCGGCCGATCCTGGCGGTCAACAATCTCTACGCAATTGCCCAGGCGATTCAGAACGGGCTCGGCATTGGCGTCTTGCCGGATTTCATGCTGGCCGAGAGCCACGGTCTGGTCCGCGTGCTGCCCGAGGCGAAAGGCGCCGAGGCGGCCGCCTACTTCGTTTATCCCGAAGAGTTGCGGAACTCGAAACGCATCGCGGTGTTCCGCGACTTCCTGCTGCACAAGGTCGGCGAGAACCGCAACGGCGGCAGCTGATCCGTCAGCCCCAGCGACAGCTGTAAAAGCTGCCGGCACTCGACAGTGCAACGGCGCGCGCGCTAACCTTAATCAATATTAACGATCCGGCGCGGCACCTCGGGATGGTGTGCCGCGCCCCTCGAGGAGCCCGATGCGCGATCGCTGGCCGGTCTTCTTCGCCATGACGGTATCGAGCCTCGCCGTGCTGGCGACCGCGGTGACCGCCGGCTTGGCGTTGTCGCAGGGCACCGCGCCGGCCGCGTTTGGGCTCGGCCTCGGCGGCATGCTCGCGGCGTCGCTCGGCATGTTTGCGATCATCCGCTGGACACTCGACGCCAGCGAAACCTATCCCGATTACCGCTATCGCCGCGCGGTCGCCGCCGGTCCTGCGGGATTTGCGCACGCGCTCGACGCCGGCGAACGGTCATCGCCGCCATCGGCACACCCACGCCCATCGATTCAGCCAGAGAGCCTAGGCGACAACGTCGTCATCTTCGACCCGACACGCGCTCGACGCAAAAATCGCCGCGCGCTTTAGTCAAATCACCGGCAATTTTCCGCGGCACGGTTAAGTGGGCTTCACCGTGTTTCGCTGATTGTTCTAATTTTTACCAAAAGCCAATCTTGCTTTACGGTCCTTTATCGGGTTTCGCGCTAGAACCGGATCAAATCCCGGCGTGTGGACAAACCCATGAGCGACCGCGACAACGCAGCGAAATCCCAAGGTTCTGACGGCGGTCTTCGCTCGCCCAGCCGTCGTCTGATTCTCGGCGGCATCCCGGTCGCGGTGACGCTGGCAAGCAAACCAGCGTTGGCGATGACCGGTGAATGCTCGGTGTCGAACGCGCTGTCCGGCAATCTTTCGCATCCCCTGCCCGAAGGCACCAATTGCGGTCTGACACCCGAAAGCTGGATCAAGCTTGCCGGCACCGAGCAGCTGTGGACGCGTACTGGTTTCGCGCCATCGACCAGCTTCCTATCGGCCTGCGGCTCGCAGTCGTTCGGCTCGCAATGGAACTGCGGCGATCAATCGTTGCTCGCGGCGCTCGAGGGCGGCCTGACCGTCACCTGCAAGATCGGAAAAGATTCGGTGACGCTCAACGCGCGCAATTTCGGCGCGCAGCTCGCCGCGGCGATTCTCAATGCCGGCTGCTTCTCGCCGACGAATTATCCCGAAACCGTCAGTCAGGTTCGTGCCTTGGCCGCCGCGGTCTGGTCGAGCCAGCCA
>JAGWIH010000305.1 GCA_028866355.1 Alphaproteobacteria bacterium | reverse complement strand
AGCGGCGACGCAAGGAATGCCGCCAGCACGGCCAGGTCTTCCGGTTGGCCATATTCCCCGACCGGAATCTCGCGCTCGGCGAATTCACGGCGATCTTCCTCCGGATACAGGCGGAGGATCTGCTCGGAAATGATTCGGCCGGGCGCGATCGAGTTGACCGTAATGCCGTGGCGGCCGACCTCGCGCGATAGGCCTTTGGCCCAGGCGTGCACGGCCGCCTTGGCGGCGAACGAGGCGTTAATTCGCTCGGGCTCCGACTTGCCGGTGATGTTGATGATGCGACCCCATTTCTGGGCGATCATGCCCGGCAGGATGGCGTGCGTGAGCTGTCGCAGACGCGTGAAGTTGAGCGTTAGCGCCTCGTCCCAGACCTGGTCTGGCGCCTGCCAGTTGATCGGTCGGCTGCCGCCCGCGCTGTTGACCAAAATCTCGATCTTGCCCAAGGCGCGACCGGCCTCGTCGCAGATGCGTCGCGGTGATTCCGGCTGCATGACGTCCGCGACCACGATCGCCGGCCGGGTGCCACCGGCTTTCTCGATCCCATCGGCAACCTGCTCGAGCAAATCCTTGCGGCGCGCCGCGATCGCCAACCGGGTGCCTTCGGCAGCGAGCCTGACGGCGATGGCCCGGCCGATGCCCATGCTGGCGCCGGTCACCAGCGCGGTGCGTCCTTTCAGCTGCAAATCCACATCGGCCCCCTATTCGATGACGCGTTCGCTCCTCGCCGGCGCGGTCTCGGCGGCATAGTGCACGAGTGCCCCGAGCCGATAAATGCCGTGCACGAACTTGCCGTACGGCAGGACCAGGAACAAGGCGAGGACGAAGCCGAGATGAACCGCCAAAAGCACGCCCATCGCCGCACCATCGCGCAGAGCAAGCAGCAGCAGACCGGTCGCCGCCACCGCCGCCAGCAGCAACAGCAACGCGACGTCGCCACCGAGCAATTCGCGGGCACCGGGAACCGGATCACGGACGATTTTGAGGATCAGTAGGCCGGTCGTTCCGATCAATAGGCCGATGCCGCCAACGGTGCCCAGCACGACCGGAACGCTGAACAGCGGATAGGGTGCAACCCAGCCCAAGACGTGGTGATAGACCGTCGCCACGCAGGTGGCCGCGAAACACGCGACGAAACCGTAAAACATGGCGTGATGGAGCCAGCGCCGCATTCCGGAAAAGGATTCATCGCGGTCGTTGCAGCCGAATCCGCCGCCGGACAGATTGCGCAAGGTTGCAGCGGCGCCAAGCGCGCGCCGCCACACGCTTAAATCCACGCGCTGACTGAGCCCGGCAGCCGTGTCGCGCCAGAACCGCGCGTAACCCATCGCCAGCGCCAGCACCGCATAGCCGAAGGTCGTCAGGCCGGCGGCAATCATCACGCCTAAGGGAATGACGGCGTAGAAAGCGCCCGTGCCGGTGTGCGGCCCGTAGACGGCGGAGGGCGTCTGCAATTCCGTCGTCAGCAGCAACACGCCGGCCAGCGCGAACGCGACAACCAACGAGACGATCACGCCATTGCGCCGGAACAACGCCGCGAGCGGACCCGGCCAGGCATATTCGCGATAGCTCTCGACGCGCAGGCGCGCGAAGGCTTGCGGCAGGTTGATGTTGAATTCGTGCGGCGGCGCATATTGGCACGCGTAGAAGCAGCCGCGGCAATCGTGGCAGAGGTTGGCGAGGTAGCTCAAATCGGCATTGGAGAATTCGCGGCGCAGCTCCATGGCCGGAAAGACGGCGCAATAACCTTCGCAATAGCGGCAGGCATTGCAAACCTCCATGTCGCGCCGCGCTTCGTCGATGGCATCACCGTCGCGCATACGTCGCGGCCTCCCGACCGGCAATGCATCCGAACACGGTACCGATGGTCATGCCGAAGCCGGCAAGATAACCGCGCCCGAGAATGTTGCCCGCCATGATCTCGCCGGCGGCGAACAGATTCTCGGCGCGTTCGCCGTTGCGCATGACGACGCGCGCCCGCTCGTCCACTTTGACGCCGAGATAGGTGAAGGTGATGCCCGGCCGCAGCGGATATGCGACGTAGGGCGGCGCATCGATGCGCTGCGCCCAATGCGACTTGGGCGGCGCCAACCCATCGGTGCGGCAATCGTCGAGAATCTTGTCGCTGAACCGACCCGGCCGCACCGCCGCGTTGTACGCGCGCACAGTTTCGCCGAGCGTGGCGCGATCGAGCGCGAGCTTGCCAGCAATTTCGTCGATCGTTGCGCCGGTGATCGCCGGATACAACGACGGCATGAACAGAGTCAGCGCCTTCGCGTCGGTGATGGCGTAGGCGATTTGGCCGGGCTGCTGGGCAATCAGCCGCCCCCAGATGGCATAGCGCTTCGGCCACAAATCCTCGCCCTCGTCGTAAAAGCGCCGTGCCTCGCGGTTGACAACCATGCTGAACGGAATCACGTCGAGGCGGGTGACGATGCCGCCGTCGAATTTCGGCGCGCGTGCGTCGATCGCCACCGCATGGCATTGCGTCGGATCGCCGATCGGCATCACGTCCTGGTCGAGCAGGTTGCGCAGCACCCGGCCCTTCGCATAGGGCGTACCGCGGATCAGGAAATTGTCGGCAGCCGCGCCCCAATATTGCCGGAGCCAGTCGATGTTCGCCTGAAAGCCGCCCGCCGCCACGATGACGGTCTTGACGCGGGGGCGCATCGTTCGACCGCCGGATTCGATCATCACCGAGTCGACCGCGCCGTCGCG
>JAGWIH010000025.1 GCA_028866355.1 Alphaproteobacteria bacterium | reverse complement strand
TATAGAGCAGCATCTGCTTCTTGGTTTCCGTCTTGCCGGCGACGACGGGCAGCATCGGCACGCCGGCGCGCGCGTAATCGCCGGCGCGATAGAGCGACAGCGCCCAGAAATGCGGCGGCGTCCAGAAGAAGATGAGCGCGAATAGCGCCAGCGACGCGACGCTGACCTGGCCGGTCACCGCCGCCCAGCCGATCATCGGCGGAAAGGCGCCGGCCGCGCCGCCGATGACGATGTTCTGCGGCGTCCGGCGTTTCAGGCCGATGGTGTAGACGAAGACGTAGAAGCCAATCGCCAGCGCCAACAGCACCGCCGCAACCGGATTGAGCGCCAGCCCCATGACGATGACCGAGCTAACGGCGAGCACCGCACCGAAGCCGAGCGCGTCGCCCGGCGCCATGCGGCCAGCGGGCAACGGCCGATGGCGCGTCCGCTCCATCAGCGCATCGATGTCGCGCTCGTACCACATGTTGATGGCGCCAGCCGCACCGGCGCCGACGGCGATGCACAACACCGCGACCGCCGCCAGCAGGGGATGCAAATGACCGGGCGCGAGATAAAGCCCGACGAAGCCGGTGAACACCACTAGCGACATCACCCGCGGCTTCAGCAGCGCGAAATAGTCGCCGACCGCAGGAACGAAATCGGCCGGCGTCGTGCGCTGAAGCGCGACGGTTGCGATGTCGAGCGCCGGCGGGCTCATCGTTCAGTGGCCGGAGGTCGAGGCGACGTGCGGCAGCTCGTCATAGCTGTGGAACGGCGGCGGCGACGAGACGGTCCATTCGAGCGTCGTCGCGCCTTCGCCCCAATAATTCGCACCCACCTTCCGCCCGGCGAGCAGCGTGTGAAAGACGATGAAGATGAAGAACAGCGTCGACGCGTAGGAGATGTACGAGCCGATCGATGCGACCATGTTCCAGCCAGCGAAGGCGTCCGGATAATCGCTGATCCGGCGCGGCATGCCGGCCAGACCGAGGAAATGCATCGGGAAGAACGTCAGATTGACGCCGATGAATGTCGTCCAGAAATGGATCTTGCCGAAGGTCTCGTTGTACTGGCGGCCCGACATCTTGCCGATCCAGTAATAGAAGCCGGCAAACAGGCCGAACACCGCGCCGAGCGACAGCACATAGTGGAAGTGCGCCACGACGTAATAGGTGTTGTGCAGCACGCGATCGACGCCGGCATTGGCGAGGACGACGCCGGTCACGCCGCCGACGGTGAACAGGAACAGGAAGCCGATCGCGAACAGCATCGGCGTCTTGAACTCGATCGAGCCCTCCCACATCGTCGCGATCCACGAGAAGATCTTGATGCCCGTCGGCACCGCGATGACCATCGTCGCCGCGGTGAAATAGGCCTGGGTGTCGACGCTGATGCCGGTGGTGAACATGTGGTGCGCCCACACCACGAAGCCGATGACGCCGATCGACACCATCGCGTAGGCCATGCCGAGATAGCCGAACACCGGCTTCTTCGAGAAGGTCGAGACCACCTGGCTGATGATGCCGAACGCCGGCAAAATCATGATGTAGACCTCGGGGTGGCCGAAGAACCAGAACAGATGCAGGAACAGCAGCGGATCGCCGCCGCCCGACGGGATGAAGAAGGTGGTGCCGAAATTGCGGTCGGTGAGCAGCATGGTGATCGCGCCGGCGAGCACCGGCAGCGCCAACAGCAGCAGGAACGCCGTGACCAGAATCGACCACACGAACAACGGCATCTTGTGCAGCGTCATGCCCGGCGCGCGCATATTGAAGATCGTGGTGATGAAATTGATCGCGCCCATGATCGACGAGGCGCCCGCGAGGTGCAGCGAGAAGATCACCATGTCGACGGACGGGCCGGGGTGGCCGATCTTGGCCGACAGCGGCGGATAAAGCGTCCAGCCCACGCCGGCGCCGGCCGGATCGCCAACCATGGTCGAGGTCAACAACAGAAGGAGCGCCGGCACCAGCAGCCAGAAGCTGATGTTGTTCATGCGCGGGAAGGCCATGTCGGGCGAGCCGATCATCAACGGCACGAACCAATTGCCGAAGCCGCCGATGAGCGCCGGCATCACCAGAAAGAACACCATGACGAGGCCGTGCGCGGTGATGATGACGTTGTAAAGCTGGTGATCGTTATGGAACAGCGCATCGCCCGGCTGCATCAGGTTGTAGCGCATGACCACCGAGAGCGCGCCGCCGATCAATCCGGCGGTGATCGAGAAGATCAGGTAGAGCGTGCCGATGTCCTTGTGGTTCGTCGAAAACAGCCAGCGGGCAACAAAACCCGGGCGGTGGTCGGCGTGCTCGTCGTGCGTCGTTGTTCCGTAAGACATGTGTTCCTCGCGAATGCTACCGCGATGCGTCGGCGGCGAACGTCAACGCGCCGTCGTCGTTGCTCGAAAACTTCTTTTTGGCGTCCGCCGCCCACTTGGTGAAATCGTCGGCCGAGACGGCGCGGATTTCGATTGGCATGAACGGGTGGTTGATGCCGCAGATCTGGTTGCACTGGCCGTAATAGACGCCCGGCCGCTCGAACTTGAACCAGGCCTCGTTGGTGCGGCCAGGCATGGCGTATTCCTGCACGCCGGCCGAAGGTACGAACCAGCTGTGGATGACGTCGGTGCTATTGATCAGCACGCGCACCACCTGCCCGACCGGCACCACCATCACATTGTCGGTGCCGAGCAGCCGCGGATCACCGGCCTGCTTGTCCTGTGCATCGGACAGGATGTTGGCGTCAAAGCTGAAATCGCCCTGATCGGGATAGTCGTAGCTCCAGTACCATTGATGACCGGTGACCTTGACCGTCATCTGCGCACGCGGCGTATCGGCCATGAAGTAAAGCAGCTTGAACGACGGCACGGCGATGATCACCAGGATCAACACCGGCACCAACGTCCACACCAGCTCGAGCACCGTGTTGTGCGTCGTGCGCGACGGCGCCGGGTTGCGCTTGGCGTTGTAGCGAATCATCACATAGCCCAGCAGGGCCATCACGAACAGCGTGATCACCGTGATGATCACGATCAGCTCGTTGTTCAGGCCATCGATGCGATCGCGCACCGGCGTCGCCGCCGGCTGCAAGCCGAGTTGCCAGTCGTGCGCCGTTTCGGCCCAGGCCGGCAGCGCAGCCAAGAGCAGCGCCGGAAGCCCCAGCAGCGCGCGCGCCGCGCGCCGCGCGAAGTCCGTGATCCCATCTGCCGGAAGCCGTGTCATGGAAATCCCCTCGTCCTCACCAGAGCCGAAGCACCGCCGCGACGCGGCGGCGACGGTGCGGGACGCTACACGAAAGCGTCATGCCGCGAAACCGGCCCGCATCCGGCCTGTCATAGCGAACAGCGGCGCACGATGCCAACCGCAACATTGCGACTTTATGCCGCATAAACTGCCGCGCGAGCGCCGGAACGCGCGGCGTCGGCGCTGGCGCAAACGGCCCTGGCACCCCATGTCTGTTTCTGGCAATGAAGCGGGACCGAAAAGGAGCCGAAACATGACCGATCTGGCGCGCGCGGAGACGTTGTTTTTCGCCGGCACCGGCATGGATCGCGCGTGCGTCGAACGGATCGTCTGCGACTCGTTGTCGGGTATGGACGACGGCGAACTGTTCCTCGAATGGAGCCAGTCGGAGGCACTGGCGCTCGACGACGGTCGCATCAAAAGCGCAAGCTTCGATCAGTCGCAAGGCTTCGGACTGCGCGCGCTGTCGGGCGAAGCCGCCGGCTACGCGCACGCGTCGGAATTGTCCGAGGATGCGATCCGGCGCGCCGGCGAGACCGTACGCGCCGTCAAGCATGGCCACGCTGGCACCATGGCTGCGCCGCCACCAGGCACCAATCGGCAGCTCTACACCGATGCCAATCCGCTCCAGCTGGTGCCCTTCGAAACCAAGACCAAGCTGCTCATGGACATCAACGCCTACGCCCGCACCAAGGACAAGCGCGTGAAGCAGGTGATGGCATCGCTTGCGGGTGAATGGCGCGCGATCGAGATCATTCGCGCCGACGGCCAGGCGCAGGCCGACATCCGACCGCTCGTGCGTCTCAACGTCAGCGTCGTGGTCGAGGAGAACGGCCGCATGGAGGTCGGCGGTCACGGCGCCGGCGGCCGCGTCGAATATGCGCTCTACCTCGATCCCGCCCGATGGCAAGCGCAGGTCGACGAAGCGCTGCGCCAAGCCCTCGTCAATCTCGCGTCGGTGCCCGCACCCGCCGGCGAAATGACCGTCGTGCTCGGCCCCGGCTGGCCCGGCGTCATGCTGCACGAGGCGGTGGGACACGGCCTCGAAGGCGATTTCAACCGCAAGAAGACGTCGGCTTTCGCCGGCTTGATCGGCCAGCGCGTCGCGGCACCCGGCGTCACCGTGGTCGACGACGGCACGCTCAAGGATCGGCGCGGGTCGCTGACGGTCGACGACGAAGGCACGCCGAGCAGCAGCACGACGCTCATTGAGGATGGAATCCTTAAAGGCTACATGCAGGACCGGCTCAACGCGCGGCTGATGGGCATGAAGCCAACGGGCAACGGACGGCGGCAAAGCTACGCGCACGCGCCGATGCCGCGCATGACCAACACCTATATGCTCGCCGGTGCGCACGACCCGGCCGAGATCCTCGCGTCGGTGAAGCGCGGCGTATACGCCGTCAATTTCGGCGGCGGCCAGGTTGACATCACCTCGGGCAAGTTCGTGTTCTCGGCCTCCGAAGCCTATCTGATCGAGAACGGCAAGGTCGGCCCGGCGCTCAAAGGCGCGACGCTGATCGGCAACGGTCCCGATGCGCTGACCAAGATCACCATGATCGGCAACGATCTGAAGCTCGACGACGGCATCGGCACCTGCGGCAAGGACGGCCAAGGCGTGCCGGTCGGCGTCGGTCAGCCGACGCTGCGGATGGACGGGCTCACCGTGGGTGGCACCGCCGCATGAGTCTGCTCCGGCGGGCGTGCGTCGGCGCGCTTGCCGCTTTTCTCATTCTGACCCTTCCCGCGTTCGCCGATTGCAACCTGGCGCAAGCGCCGACGACGCGCTGGCGTGCGGTCGAACAGGACGGCCGCGCCTGGCTGGTCGATCCGTGTGGCACGCGCACCTTCTCGCTCGGCGTCAACGTGCTCGACGACGGGCTTTCGGGCGCCAAGCTCAACCGGCCGCATTACGATTGGCGCGCGCATTATGCGTCGCTCGACGATTGGATCGACGCGACTGATAAGCGGTTACGCGCCTGGGGCTTCAACGCCGCAGGCGCCTGGTCGTTGCCGCCGCCGCAACTGCGCCTGCCGACGACCATCGATCTCGAACTCGGCCGACTGGCGAAATTCCATTGGTTCGATCCGTTCCGGCCCGACATGGGTGCGATCATGGACGCGGAGGCGGCGAAGCTGACCGCGCCGTATCGCCATACCGCGTACCGCATCGGCTATTTCTCGGATAACGAAGTCGGCTGGTGGGACGGCGCGCTCTTCACCTTCTATTCGCGCAAGCCAGCCGCGAATTTCACCAAGCAGCGGTTGGTCGCCATGCTGCGCGCGCGTTACGGCGGCGACTGGTCGCGCTTCACCCGCGATTTCGTGCCGCCGCCGGGCGTCGATTCATGGGCCGGGCTGTTGTCGACGCGCCGGACGACGCGTCTCAGGCCCGGCGGCGACGGCGCCAAGGCAATATCCCAATGGACCGGCATCGTCGCCGAGCATTATTACGCGCTGGCATCGGCGGCGATCCGCAAGGCCGATCCCGATGCGCTCTTCTTCGGCGACCGGCTGCCGATCTATTACGATCCGGCGGCCGTCCGCGCCGAAGCGCGTTATGTCGATGCCATCGCCACCAACTACAACGTCGACAGTTCCGAAGGCTGGATCGCACCTTATTTCTTCGACGGTCTGCGCACGCTGTCGGGCGGCAAGCCGGTGCTGATCTCGGAATGGTTCTACGCCGCGCACCAGAACCGCACCGGCAACCGCAACAACGGCCACCTGATGACGGTGGAGACCCAGGCCGAACGCGCCGCCGGTGCGAGCGCCGCCGCGCGCAACTTCGCCGCCGTGCCGGACATTCTCGGCCTCGACTGGTTCCAGTACTACGACTATCCGCTGGGCGGCCGACAGGACAGCGAGGATTATAATTTCGGCCTGGTCGACATCAACGACCGGCCGTACCAGCGGCTGGTGACCGCGCTCGCCGCAGCCAACCGCCAATTGCCGACACTGCATGCCAGCGCGGCGCCGATGCCGCGCCTAAGCCGCGAAACAATCCGCGTGCCACAGGCGGTGATCGATTTCGCCAAGCCGTCGCTGATCGATTGGCCGAAGCCGGTGTCGTTGATGCCGCCGCTCGCGACCGCGGCCGGCGACGTGCCTTTCGGCGAGGTCTACTTGGCATGGGACGCACGCGGCATCGCCGTCGCCACCATCGGCCAGGATTATTACGACATCGGCGTGCTTGCCTATAAAGGCGGCTTCCCGTTGAGCGAAGCCTATCGCGTCGAGCTCGATCTCGATGCCGGCGCCGGGCCGCGCCGCTTCACGCTCTATTTCATCCCGCCCAAAGGCAAGACGCGCGACTATCCGCCGATGAAGCCTTTGCTGTGCGTCGGATCGCCGAGCGAGCATCACGGTGCGTCATGTCCCGCGGTCGCCGGCAGCCGCGTGCATTATTTCGGCGCCGATCAGCCGCGCATCGTCGCCGACGCGCTGATTCCCTGGAGCGCGCTCGGTCTGTCGGGTCCGCCCGAATCACGCCGGATCAAGCTCGACGTGTCGGCGCGCAGCTGGTTCCGCGCGCGCTGGATGTCGTTGTCAGGCGAGCCGCCGGAGGCCGCGTCAGCCGATCCCAAGCTTTGGGAAACCGCAACGCTCAATTAATAGGCTTGCTCGCTGTAGAGCGGCTCGATCTTGCCGCCCCAGCGCGTATTGAACTCGTCGACCAAAAGCTCCGCTGGCGTGCGGCCGCGTTCGGCGATTTCGAACAGCGGCTCGAGATAGATGCGCTCGTCGTCCTTGGTGGTGTCGAGCTCGGCGCGGCGTTTGAGCCCGTCGCGCGCAATCGCCAACATGTCCGTCGCCCAGTCTTTCAGCTTGCGACCGCGGAACGGCGTCGCCAGGCCTTGGCGCGGCACAGCGGCATGCAGCGCGTCGATCTCGGCCGGCGTCCAGCCCTTGATCAACGAAGCGGCGGCGTCGAGCGCCGTCTGCTCGTAGAGCAAGCCGGTCCATAGCGCCGGCAACGCGCACAACCGCCGCCACGGCCCGCCGTCGGCACCGCGCATCTCAAGAAACTTCTTCAGCCGGACTTCGGGAAACGCCGTCGTCAGATGATCCGACCAGTCGCTGAGCGTCGGCAGCGCGCCCGGCAGGCCGGGCAGCTTGCCCTTGAGGAAATCGCGGAAGCTCTGGCCAGCAACGTCGACGTACTGGCCGTCGCGGTAGACGAAGTACATCGGCATGTCGAGCATGTAGTCGACATAGCGCTCGAAGCCCATGCCGCGTTCGAAGACGAACGGCAGCATGCCGCTGCGGTCGGGATCGGTGTCGGTCCACACGTGGCTTCGATAGCTGACGAAGCCGTTGGGTTTGCCCTCGGTGAAGGGCGAGTTGGCGAACAGCGCCACCGCCAGCGGCTGCAATGCCAAGCCGACGCGGAACTTGGTCACCATGTCGGCTTCGTCGGCGAAATCCAGATTCACCTGCACCGTGCAGGTGCGCAGCATCATGTCGAGGCCGAGCGAGCCTTTTTTCGGCATGTAACGGCGCATGATGGCGTAGCGGCGCTTCGGCATCCATGGCACGTCCTCGCGCCGCCATTTGGGATCGAACCCCATGCCGAGCATGCCGAGGTCGAGTTCCTCGGCAACCTCGCGGACTTGGCGCAGATGGCGATGCAGCTCGCCGCAAGTCTCGTGCAGCGTCGTCAGCGGCGCGCCGGACAATTCGAATTGCCCGCCGGGTTCGAGCGAGATCGCACCCTGACCTTCCGACAGGCCGATGAGATTGTCGCCGTCCATCACCGGTTGCCAGCCGAAGCGCTGCAAGCGCTCGAGCAGCGCGCGGATGCCGTCGGCACCGTCGTAAGCGGGACGCGACAGATCGCGGCGGCGGAAGACGAACTTCTCGTGCTCGGTGCCGATGCGCCACTGCGCGCGCGGCTTGCTGCCCGAGGCGAGATATTCGACCAGTTGGCGCCGGTCGGTGATGGACGCGCCGCCGGATTGCGAGGGAGCCGACATCAGAATCCAAAGATGTTGCGAAAGCCGGACGGTCAGCGCGACCGGGTCGCAGACCAATCCCCGATCACCGCCTGGACCACCGCCAGCGCGGCCAGCGCCGCGGTGTCGGCGCGCAAAACGCGCGGGCCCAAACCGACGGCGCAAACAAACGGCAGCTTGCGCAACAGGTCAAGCTCCGAATCCGCAAAGCCGCCTTCCGGTCCGATCAACACGGCGCACGGCGAACCGGCGATATCCTTGAGCGCGCTCGCAATCGCCGGCGAATGACCGGTTTCGTCGCAAAAAACGAGTCGGCGGCCGCGCGGCCAATCCGCGATCAACTCTTCGAGCGTCACCGGCTCGTGTAGAACCGGTACGGTCAGGCGTTCGCTTTGCTCGGCGGCTTCGATCGCGTTGGCGCGCAAGCGTTCAAGATTGACGCGGCTTGCGATGGTGCGCGCGGTGATCACTGGACGCAGCTCGGTGACACCCAGTTCGGTCGCCTTTTCCGCCAAATAATCGATCGGCGCGCGCTTGAGCGGCGCGAAGCACAGCCACAGATCGCCTTTGGCGCGTTGCGGCCGCAGGCGTTCGCCCAGTTCAAGCGTGCAGACGCGACGGCCGGCATCGGCGATGCGCGCGCTGAATTCGCCGTCGCGGCCGTTGAAGACGGCCAGCGTCTCGTCGCGTTTCATCCGCATGACCGACAGCAAATAGTGCGCCTGCCCCGCCGTCGTTTGCAGGCTGACGCCCGGCGCAAGGTCGGAGTCGACGAAAATGCGCGTCATCTTGCGGTAGGCCATAGACCGGATACTGCCACACTTTTATGACAGCGGGTCCGCAGGCAAGATGGGACATGACCGACATAAGGAGCGGTGACTGGGTCGACCGCTGCACGCCGACGGCGTGGCGACCCTATCTCAGGTTGGCGCGGCTCGACCGGCCGATCGGCACCTGGTTGCTGCTGTTTCCCGGCTGGTGGGGCATTGCCCTGGCCGCGCCCGGGCAACCGGATTGGCGATTGATGGCGCTGTTCGCCATTGGCGCGGTTGCTATGCGCGGCGCCGGCTGCACGCTCGACGACATCGCCGACCGCGATTTCGATGCGCGCGTCGCCCGCACGCGCACGCGGCCGATCGCCAGCGGCGCGATCTCGGTCAAGCAGGCAATCGCTTTCATGGCGTTGGAGCTCGCGATCGGCGCCGCGGTGCTGTTTTCGTTCAACCGCACGGCGGTGCTGCTCGGCTTTTTGGTCCTTGTCCTGATCGGTACCTATCCGTTCATGAAGCGCATCACTTATTGGCCGCAATTCTTCCTCGGCCTCAATTTCAACTGGGGTGCGCTTTTGGGCTGGGCGGCGGCGCGCGGCGACGTCGATTGGTCCGCCGTTCTTCTCTATGCCGGCGGCATCTGTTGGACGCTCGGTTACGACACGATCTACGCCCATCAGGACAAAGATGACGACGCGCTGATCGGCGTTAAATCGTCAGCGCTGGCGCTCGGCAAGCGCACACGGCCGTTTCTATTCGTTTTCTATGCCGGCGCAGCGTTGTTGTGGGCGGCGGCTGGCGCGCGGGCCGCGAATGGCTGGCCGTTCTGGCTCGGCCTTGCGCTAGCGACGGCGCAGATGTGCTGGCAGGCGGCGGCGGTCGATATCGACGACAGCGCCGATTGTCTCGCCAAGTTCCGCTCCAACCGGTTCGTCGGCTGGAGCCTGTTGTTCGGCATCATCGCCGCGCATGTCGTCTGAGCGCGACTTCGTTCGCGACCACACCGCCATCGCGTCGCCGCCGTTGGTGCCGGAGATCCGGCTGCATCTCGCCACCGAGGTCACGCCGCTGTGGCAAGCGACCGAAGCGACGTTGCAGCGATCGCAGCTGCCGCCGCCTTATTGGGCTTTCGCTTGGGCGGGCGGCCAGGCATTGGCGCGGCATCTGCTCGACCATCCGGCGCTGGTCGCGGGCCGGAATGTCCTCGATTTCGGCGCCGGCGGCGGCATCGTCGCCATCGCCGCCGCCAAGGCCGGCGCGCGCGTCACCGCCGCGGAACCCGATCGCTTCGCGTTGGCGGCGCTGGCGCTCAATGCCGCGCTGAACGGGGTCGCGATTGCAACCGAGGGCGGCGATGCGCTTGCCGGCGATGGAAGCTGGGACGCCGTGCTGGCGGGCGACATGTGCTATGAGCGGCCGCTCGCCGAGCGATTGGTCGCATGGCTTACGGCACGGGCGCGTGACGGCGCGCTGATCCTGCTCGGCGATCCCGGCCGCGCTTATCTGCCGACGACCGGATTGCGGGCGCTGGCGCGTTATTGGGTGCCAACGCCCCTCGATCTCGAAGACCGCGAAGCGCGCGAAACCACCGTGTGGCAGCTCAATGTTTGAGCCGTCGCGCTAGCAAACGCGGCCGCCGAACCCATATGATGTGCCATGCCCAAATCCCTCGACCCGCTCGCGCTGCTGGGCGATCTCGTCCGCCGCGCCCGTAAGGATGGCGCCGACCAGGCCGACGCGGTGCTGATCGACAGCATCGCGCTGTCGCACAGCCAGCGCCTCGGCCATCTTGAAAAGCTCGAACGCCAGGAGAGCTTCGACCTCGGGTTGCGCGTTATCGTCGGCAAGCGCCAGGCGATCGTCTCGGCCAACGATCGCGACGCCGATCATGGCGAAGAATTGGTCGGCCGCGCCTTGGCGATGGCGCGCAGCGTGCCGGAAGACCCTTATTGCGGTATCGCCGACGCGGCGGCGCTGGCAAAGCAGATTCCCGATCTCGATCTGGCCGATCCGGACGAGCCTTCGCCCGCGGTGTTGGCGGCGCGCGCGGGCGCCGCCGAAGACGCGGCGCGCGCGATTAAGGGTGTCACCAATTCCGAAGGCGCGCAGGCCAGCTGGTCGCGCCATCGCGTCGCGCTCGTCGCGTCCAACGGTTTCGCCGGCAGCTATGCAACGACCGGCCACGCCATCGCGGTTTCGGTGCTAGCCGGCAACGGCGCCGCGATGGAACGCGACGACGATTGGGATTCGGCGGTCTTCGGCGGCGACCTGAAGGAGCCGGCGGCGATCGGCCGCAAGGCCGGCGAACGCGCAGTCAAGCGCCTCGGCGCCCGTAAGATGCCAACTGCCAAGGTACCGGTGGTGTTCGACCCGCGCGTGTCGTCGTCGCTGCTGGGTCATTTGAGCGGCGCCATCAGCGGTCCGTCGATTGCACGCGGCACGTCATTCCTCAAGGACCGGATGGGCCAGCCGATCTTTCCGCGCGACATCACGATCGTCGACGATCCGCATATGAAACGCGGCCGCCGTTCGGCGCCGTTCGACGGCGAAGGCATCGGCACGCGGAAGCGCGACATCGTCGCCGACGGCGTGCTGCAGACGTGGCTCCTCGACCTTGCGTCGGCGCGGCAGCTCAAGCTCGAGACCACCGGTCACGCGCGCCGCGGCACATCGGGTCCACCGGGACCGGGGCCGGCCAATTTGTATCTCGCGCCGGGCGTGCTGACGGCGCAGGAGCTGATCGGCGCGGTGACGAATGGTTTCTATGTCACGGAGCTCATGGGCATGGGGGTCAACGGCGTCACCGGCGATTACAGTCGCGGCACGGCCGGATTCTGGATCGAGAACGGCGCGCTCGCCTTCCCGGTGAGCGAGGTGACGATCGCCGGCAACCTCAAGGACATGTTCCGCAACCTCACGCCGGCCAGCGACCTCGAATTCCGCACCGGCATCGACGCGCCGACCGTGCGGATCGACGGCATGACCGTGGCCGGCGCCTGACGCGGCGGCCTTGCCAGGGCCGCGGCGCTTCCGTTAACAGTGCAACCGGCGCACCACGGCATGCTATGATCGCGCCCTAAACCCCGGGTTTTACAGAGGATTCCGGTCGCTTGAGTATCGATGCTACGTCGCGCGACGCCGCGAAGCAGCGGTCGGCCACCCTGCCGCTGCTGCGCCGCCTGATCCGGCAGTTCGTGCGCCCCTATGTCGGCCGTCTGGCGCTCGCGCTCGTGTGCATGGGCCTGATGGCCGGCGCGACCGCAACCAACGCCTGGCTGATGCAGCCGATGCTCGACCGCGTTTTCGTCGCGCATGACGCCAGGCTGCTGCTGATAATTCCGGCGGCGGTCGTCGTACTCGCATTCGTTAAGGGCTTCGCCAACTACGGCCAAACGGTGTTGATGACGAATGTCGGCCAGCGTGTCATCGGCGACGTCCAGGCGGCCCTGTTTGCCCGCATGATGAACCACGACCTCGCCTTCTTCCACGCCAATCCGACCGGAACGCTGATTGCGCGCTTCACGACCGACGCCGTCCTGCTGCGCGCGGCGGCAACCGACATTCTCGCCAATATTGGCAAGAACGCGGTGACCGCATTGTTCCTCGGCGCGCTTATGTTCTATCAGGATTGGCGTCTGGCCCTCGCGGCGATCGTGGTTTTTCCGCTCGCCATCCGGCCGCTGCTCAACATCGGCAAGCGCATGCGGCGCGTCTCGACCAACACGCAAGCCGAGATCGGCCTGTTCATCACGTTGCTCAACCAGACGTTCCAGGGTGCGCGGCACGTCAAGGCATACGGGATGGAGGCGTACGAGATTTCGCGCGTGCGCCAAATGATCCGCAATATCGTTAAGCTGGTGAATCGCGCGGCGCGTACCCGCGCCATCTCGTCGCCGTTGATGGAAACACTCGGCGGCGTCGCCGTGGCGCTGGTCATCCTCTATGGCGGCCACCAAGTTCTGGTCGGCGCGCGGACGCCCGGAACCTTCTTCTCATTCATTACGGCTCTGCTGCTCGCCTATCAGCCGGTCAAGACCTTGGCCGGAATCAACGCCAGTCTCCAGGAAGGCATGGCGGCGGCGCAGCGCATTTTCGACGTCCTCGACACCGAGCCGACGATCACCGACGCGCCGAACGCCAAGCCGTTGGCGATCAAAGGCGGTGAGATCCGCTTCCGCGACGTGCAGTTCAGCTACGCCAACGGCGCCATCGCGCTGCGTGGCGTGTCGTTGACCGTGCCGGCGGGCAAACGGGTCGCGCTGGTCGGCTCGTCGGGCGCCGGCAAGTCGACGATCCTGAACCTGGTGCCGCGCTTCCACGATGCGGTTGCCGGCAGCATCACGATCGACGGCCAGCCGCTGCGCGAGGTCACGCTCGCCAGCGTGCGCGGCGCGATGGCGCTGGTCAGCCAGGAAATCACGCTGTTCGATGACACCATCAAGGCCAACATCGCCTACGGCCGCGTGGGCGCCGCCGACGCGGAGATTGTCGCCGCCGCCAAGGCCGCCGCGGCCGACGAATTCATCCGCCGATTGCCGCAGGGTTACGACACCATGGTCGGCGAGCACGGCGTCAAACTGTCGGGCGGCCAACGTCAGCGCATCGCTATCGCCCGCGCCATGCTCAAGGATGCGCCGATCCTCTTGCTGGACGAGGCCACATCGTCCCTCGATACCGAATCCGAACGCCACGTCCAGGCGGCGTTGGACGCGCTGATGCAAGGCCGCACGACGGTGGTGATCGCCCACCGCCTGTCGACCGTGACCGGCGCCGACCTGATTTACGTGATCGACGGCGGATGCGTGGTCGAACACGGCACGCACGCCGAACTGCTGCGCCAGCAGGGCGTCTATGCGCGGCTTTACGCACTGCAATTCGCCGACCAGGCGGTGGCCGAGCCGGCGCCGCGCGCCATCCGGGCGTCTTAGCGCATGAACTGGACGAAGCGTGTCCTGCGCCAGGACGGTGTGCGGCGTTTCCTGTGCTGGCTGGTGTCGCTCTATATCCGGTTGGTGCACGCGACGGGCGCGTGGACGGTCGAAGGGCGCGCCATTCCCGCGACGCTCCATGCCGCACGGCGGCCGTTCATCCTGGCCTTCTGGCACGGGCGCCTCTTGATGATGCCATGCGCGTGGCAGCGCGACGTGCCGATCCACATGCTGATTTCCGGGCACCGCGACGGACGCATCATCGCCGACGCGGTACGCCATTTCGGCATCGATTCGATCGCCGGCTCGACGACCACCGGCGGCTCGTCGGCATTGCGCGGCATGGTGCGCCATCTGAAAGCCGGCGAATGCGTCGGCATCACACCCGACGGACCCGATGGCCCCGCCATGCGCGCCTCGG
>JAGWIH010000304.1 GCA_028866355.1 Alphaproteobacteria bacterium | reverse complement strand
CGCGGAACGTCATGTCCGGATAGGTGTCGACGTCCACGGTCGCGGCATCGCCCGGCAGCACGTGCGTCAGGTCGGTTTCCTTGAAGTTCGCCTCGACCCAGACCTTGGCGCTGGCGACCAGCGCGAAGGCCGGCTGAGCGACATTGAGATATTCGCCGACCGGCAGGCTCGAAACGCGCGTCACGACGCCATCGAGCGGCGCCTTGACCGTGGTCCGCGTCAGATCGAGCTCGGCCTGATCGAGCGCCGCCTTGGCCTGCAATACCAGCGGATGCTGCTCGATTTCGGCGTCGATCGCCGCGGCGGCGCCGCTTGCCGACGGCGGCGTCAGGCCGGCCGCCTGCTGACGCGCGACATCGAGCGCGTTATGCGCCTCGTCGAGCTTGGCTTGCGAGGTGACGTGATTCTTGAACAGTGCCTGCTGGCGATCGAACTCGGTCTGGCGATAAGCGAGATTGTCGAGCATCTCGCGCACCTTGAGGCGCGCGGTGGCGAGCCCGGCCTGGGCGCGTTCGACGGCGATGCGATATTGCCGGTCGTCGATCTGGAACAGCACGTCGCCGGCATGGACCAATTGATTGTCGTGCACCGCGACCGCGACGACGCGGCCGGCGACGTCGGCGCTGACCGTGACCTTGTCCGCCTGGATATAGGCGTCGTCGGTCGAGACCGTGCTGCCGGCGGTCAAATAGAGATAGACCGCGACGAGAACCACGACGATCGGACCGGCGAGCAGTAGCGGCAACCGCCATTGCGCGCCGTGATGGCGGACCCAGCGGCGCATACGCGGCACGACAGGCTCGCGGCCGAGCGGCACCGGCGTTCGCGTATCGGGGCTCATGCGCCGACTCCCGCGTCGCCGCGCTCGGACAGGTTGCGGCGCACCTGGATCAGCAGATCGATGATGCGGTCGCGATCGGCTTGCGAAATGCCGGCAAGCGCTTCGCCGCGCGTCTCGAGGCCGACGGCAATCATGCGCTCGTACACCGGCTTGGCCTTGCCGGTCATGTAAAGGCGGCGGGCGCGACGGTCGGCAGGATCGGCGCGACGCTCGACCCAGCCCGCCTGCTCCATGCGATCGAGCAGCCGCGCCAGCGAGATCGGCTCCATTTCCATCAACTCGGCGAGCCGCGCCTGGTTCATGCCTTCCTGCATCGACAGGCGAAACAGCACACTGCACTGCGCGCGCGTCAGACCGATGGCGCGCGCCTTCTGATCGAAGCGCTTGGACAGAAGCCGCGCCGCCTCGTGGAGGACAAAGCCGAAGGCGCGCTCAAAATCATGTTTTTGAGCCATCGGCGCAGTATAATAAGCAGGCTTATGATCGGCAAGGAAAGGCCGGCCGCGGCGGGCGCAACCCTGGCCCGCCGCTTTTTCAGGGCATCAGGCCGCCGCCGTTGACGTGCAGCACCTGGCCGTTGACCCAGCCAGACGCCGGACCGAGCAGGAACAGGATCGGCCCGACCAGGTCGGCGGGCTCGGCGACGCGGCCCAACGGCACCAGCCGTGCATAGTTCTCGTAATCAACGCGCGGATTGGCGTTGGGTGAATCGGCGGACCGGCCGGTGCCGCCAGTGTGGAACGCGGTGCGCACGACGCCCGGCGCGAGCGTGTTGGCGCGGATATGCGGCGCGAGCTCGTGCACCAGCGTCTTGGTGAAATTGGCGACGCCGGCCTTCGCCGCGCTGTAAGCCGAAAGACCCGGCAACGGCCGCGCCGACAAACCGGACGCGGTGTTGACGATGGCCGGCGCGCCGCCGGCTTGCGCCGACGCTTTCAACAACGGCACGGCGGCACGGCAGCAGAGATAGGTCGTCTTCAAACTGCCGTCGACGGTCGCCTGCCACTCGGCGAGCGACAGCTCGTGGAACGGCACATGGCGGTTGGGAAAGCCGGCAAGGTTGACCAGACCGTCGAGCCGGCCATCAAAGGCGCGGCCGACGCGCGCGAACGCCGCTTCGACCTGCGCCTCGTCGGTGGCGTCGAGCGCCACCGCGAGCTTGACGCCTTCGGGCGGAAATTCGTCGAGCGAACGCGGCAGATCGAGCGCCGCGATGTCGAGGCCGATCTCGGATGCGGCGTCGACGAACGCGCGGCCGATACCGCCGCAAGCGCCGACGACGGCGATGCGCGCGCCTTTGGGCGGCGCCAGCCGCGCGAAATCGACCGCCGTCATCGCCGACCGGATGCGGCTACTCCGCCGCTTCGGCGGCCTCGAGCACTTCGCGCTGACCGAGGCCGAGACCCTTGAAGCGGCTCTGGTAGAGCAACGTCAGGGTCAGCGCCGCCAGGAAGCCGACGATGCTGGGCAGCGTCCATACCTGGAACAACGTCGGCAGCGGCAGATGCTGTGCGAACAGATAGAAGCCGAGCACAGGTCCGAGGAACGAGCCGAAACGCCCGATGCCGAACGCCCAGCCCGAGCCGTTGGAGCGCACCGCCGTCGGATAGATCATGCCCGAAGCGGCGTTGAGGCCGAACTGCACGCCCAACACGGCGAAGCCGGCAGCGAAGGCGCACACCATCACCATCGCCGTCGAGGTCTGCGAGAAATAGCCGATGCCGGCGATCGCCGGCACGGCGAGCGCGAACAGCACCGTCACCGGCAGGAAGCCCTTCTTGTCCATCGGCCGCGCCAGCAGCAGGCCGCCGACGGTGCCGCCGATCTGGATCAGCACCGCCGAGAATTGCGCGTCGGCCGGCGTCAGCACGTGGGTGTTGCGCAGG
>JAGWIH010000303.1 GCA_028866355.1 Alphaproteobacteria bacterium | reverse complement strand
GCGGCCTTATGGTCGCGCTGCCTTTTGCGCGGAAATCCCATGTCCGAACCCCGCCTTCGCCCGGTCCGCCGGGCGCTGATTTCGGTTTCCGACAAGGCCGGCCTCATACCCTTCGCCCAGGCGCTCGCGCGGCATAACGTAACCCTCATATCAACGGGCGGCACCGCCAAGGCGCTGACCGACGCCGGGATCGCGGTCGAGGACGTCGCGTCCGTCACCAAGTTTCCCGAGCTACTCGACGGCCGACTCAAGACGCTGCATCCGGCGATCCACGGCGGCATCCTGGCCAAACGCGACGAGCGCACGCACATGGACGCGGTCGCCAAGCACGGCATCGCGCCGATCGATCTGGTGGCAGTCAATCTCTATCCCTTCGCGGCGACGGTCGCGCGTGGCGCGCCGTTCGACGAATGCGTCGAGAATATCGACATCGGCGGTCCATCGTTGATCCGTGCCGCCGCCAAGAACCATGCCGACGTCGTCGTCGTGACCGATGCGGCAGACTACCAGACCATTATTCGCGAGTTGGACGCGCACAAAGGGGCGACGACGCTGACCTTGCGCCGCAACCTGGCGCAGCGCGCTTTCGCCCGTACCGCCGCTTACGACGCTGAAATCGCCTGGTGGCTCGCGCGCGAAGCCGGCGACGAATTCCCCGAGGCGCTGATCCTCGCGGCGGCGCGCAAACAGACGCTGCGCTACGGCGAGAATCCGCACCAGCACGCGGCGTTCTATGTCGGCGGCGCGGCGCGCAAAGGCGTCGCGACGGCGCGCCAGCTTCAGGGCAAGGAACTCAGCTACAACAATCTCAACGACACCGATGCGGCATTCGAGCTGGCGGCCGAATTCGCCGAGCCGGCGGTGGTGATCGTCAAGCACGGCAATCCGTGCGGCGTCGCCGTCGGCAACAACCTTCGCGCCGCGTGGGAGAAGGCGCTCGCCACCGATCCGACGAGCGCGTTTGGCGGCATCGTCGCGGTCAACCGGCCGCTCGATGCGTCGACCGCCGAAGCGATCGGCCAATTGTTCATGGAAGTCGTGATCGCGCCCGCGGTCGAGGACGCGGCGCTCGCCGCGCTCAAGAAGAAAAACGCGTTACGCGTGTTGGCGGCCGGCGGCATGCCCGATGCGGCCGAGGCCGGCATCACACTCAAATCGGTGGCCGGCGGTTATTTATTGCAGACGCGCGACGGCGGCCGGGTTTCCGAGAACCAGCTCAAGACCGTGACGAAGCGCGCGCCGAGCCGGCAGGAAATCGCCGATCTCGTCTTCGCTTTCCGGGTCTGCAAGCACGTCAAATCGAATGCCATCGTCTTCGCCAAAGGCGGCGCCACCGTCGGCGTCGGCGCCGGACAGATGAGCCGCGTCGATTCGGTGCGCGTCGCGACACAGAAGGGCGGCGGCGCGATCAAAGGTTCGGTCATCGCCAGCGACGCGTTCTTTCCGTTTGCCGACGGGCTCGAAACTGCGATCGCGGCCGGCGCCACCGCCGCGATCCAGCCCGGCGGCTCGGTGCGCGACGCCGAGGTGATCGCGGCCGCCGACAAGGCCGGCATCGCCATGGTGTTCACCGGCATGCGGCATTTCCGGCACTGATACGGCCCACGCGCGGTTCCGGCGCGCTTGTTCCCGGCCGCCGGGGTTCCTAAACTCGCCGGAAACAAGCCTTTCGGGAGGGCGTCATGCCGGATACCGCCGTCAACATGTTCCCCGTGCCGCGTCAGGTCGCGCAAAGCGCGTGGGTTGGCGAGAAGAAATATCTCGACATGTACGAAGATTCGATCAAGAACCCCGAACGGTTCTGGGGCGAGCACGGCAAGCGTCTCGACTGGATCAAGCCCTACACCAAGGTCAAGAACACCAGCTTCGACGGCAACGTCAGCATCAAATGGTACGAGGACGGCACGCTCAACGCCGCCTACAACTGTATCGACCGCCACCTCAAGCTGCGCGCCGACCAGACCGCGATCCTGTGGGAAGGCGACGACCCCAAGGAAAGCCGCCACGTCAGCTTCAGCGAGTTGCACGAGAGCGTGTGCCGGCTCGGCAACGTGCTGAAGAATCTCGGCGTCAAGAAAGGCGACCGCGTCACCATCTACATGCCGATGATTCCCGAAGCGGCGTTCGCCATGCTGGCCTGCGCGCGCATCGGCGCGGTGCATTCGGTCGTGTTCGGCGGTTTTTCGCCTGAAAGCCTGGTCGGGCGCATCAAGGATTGCCGCTCGACGGTCATCATCACCGCCGACGAAGGCTTGCGCGGCAGCCGCAAGATTCCGCTCAAGGCCAACACCGACGAAGCGGTGAAGCAGTGTCCCGAAGTCGACAAGGTGCTGGTGGTGCGGCGCACCGGCGGCAAGATCGCCTGGGACGCGAAACGCGACCGCTGGTACCACGAGGAAATGGCGAAGGCGTCGAAGGACTGCCCGCCGGCTGAGATGAGCGCCGAAGATCCGCTGTTCATCCTTTATACCTCGGGTTCGACCGGCAAACCCAAAGGCGTGCTGCACACCACGGGCGGCTACATGGTGTTCGTCGCGATGACGCACCAATACGTCTTCGATTATCACGACGGCGAAATTTATTGGTGCACCGCCGACGTCGGCTGGGTCACCGGCCACAGCTACATCGTCTACGGACCCTTGGCGAATGGGGCCACCACCCTGATGTTCGAAGGCGTGCCCAACTATCCCGATGCGTCGCGCTTCTGGCAGGTCATCGACAAGCACAAGGTCAACATCTTCTACAC
>JAGWIH010000302.1 GCA_028866355.1 Alphaproteobacteria bacterium | reverse complement strand
GTCGCCGTAACGAATCGTGGTCTGATGGTCTCGACTGTTCATCGCGAGTGGTGGCGGGGCGCGGTGATATACCAAGTCTACCTGCCAAGCTTCTTCGACACCGACGGCGACGGCTTCGGCGATCTCAAGGGATTGCTCGAACATCTGCCGCACATTGCGTCGCTTGGCGTCGATGCGATCTGGATCTCACCGTTCTATCGCTCGCCGATGCGGGATTTCGGCTACGACGTGGCCGATTACCGTTCGGTTGATCCCCGCTTCGGGACGCTTGCCGATTTCGATGCCGTCGTCGCGCGCGCTCACGGGCTCGGCTTGAAGATCATCATCGACCAAGTCTGGAGCCACACAGCCGGGGAGCACGCTTGGTTTGCGGAGAGCCGCGCGTCGCGCACCAATCCAAAGGCCGATTGGTATGTTTGGGCCGATCCGGCGCCCGATGGTGCGCCGCCGAACAATTGGCTGTCGGTCTTCGGCGGCAGTGCCTGGTGTTGGGACGCGTCGCGTCGGCAGTATTATCTGCATCATTTTCTGACGTCGCAGCCCAAGCTCAATCTCCGGAACCCGGCCGTTCTCGACGCGCATTTCGCCAATGCGGAATTTTGGCTTGCGCGCGGCGTCGACGGTTTCCGGTTCGATGCTGTCGATTTCATGCTGCACGACGAGGCGCTCGGTTCCAATCCGGTTCGGCCGTTGCCGCCGGGCGCCGACCGGCCATGGAATCCGTTCCGCATGCAGCGTCACGTGCACGATATGGTGCAGCCTGGCATTGCCTTGCTGATGAGTCGCATCCGCGAATTCGTGAATCGGTTTCCGGGCTGCGCGACGGTTGGCGAAATTTCGAGCGAGCCCGGCGCGTTCGACCGCATCGCCCGGCTGACCGGCGTGACGCGTCTTCACATGGCATACACGCTCGGCGTGATGAAGGCGGCGTTTACGCCCGGAATTTTCCGCCAAGCGGTTGTCGATGCCGGGACGCTCAATCACGCTGGCTGGCTCTGTTGGGCGTTCAGCAATCACGACGTCGAGCGTGCGGTGTCGCGTTGGAATCCTGCCGGCCGGGCGCCGGCTGCCTTCGCGCGATTGCAGATGGCGATGCTGCTCAGCTTGCCGGGCAGCGTCTGTCTTTATCAAGGCGAGGAGCTCGGACTGCCGAACAGCCCGGTGGCCGCGGCGGATATCCGCGATCCGTTCGGCCGTGCGTTCTATCCCGCCTATGTCGGCCGCGACGGCGCGCGGACGCCGATGCCGTGGGCGGCTGATGCGCCGAACGCCGGCTTCTCGAACGGGAACCGCACGTGGCTGCCGGTCGATCCTGTGCATGTGGCGATGGCGGTCGATCGGCAAGAGGCCGACGGGAATTCGACGCTGGCCACCTACCGGCGGATGATCGGCTATCGCCGCGCGCGTCCGTCGCTCGCGCTTGGCGAAACCGAGTTATTCGATTTGCCCGATCCGGTTGTCGGCTGGCGTTGCCGGCTCGACGGCGAAGCCACCATCGCGTTGTTCAATCTTTCGCCCGAGCCGGTGTCGGTACCGGCGAACCGCTTGCCATCCTTCGCGCCGGCAGATCTGCCGTTCGTCACCGCGCCGTCGACGGATGGCATCGCATTGCCGCCTTTCGGTCTAACGCTCGGCGCGGAGCCGTCTGGCCATTAAATGCCCGTTGTTGTGCGCGGCCGTTCGGCGCGCATCGCCGCCAGAATGGCGTTCGCCGCCGGAGCGGCGAAGATGGCGTCGAGATCGCGGCTCAGCTTGCGGGCGAAGCTGGGATAGGCGCCGGCGCGCGCGCCGGGCAAATTGACCTGTTCCGTCTCTTGCGCCAGGTCTTCGAGTTGCACCAGCGCCAGCTGACAGGGCGTGCGCGCGATAAAGCGGTGCGCCGCGACCGCCAGAGCGGTCTCGTCGCCGGTGTCGAGGCCGGCGCGCATAAAGGCTTCGCGGATCGATTGGCGCTCGGCCGCCCGTATCGCCCGCGCTTGCTCGTGCGTGAGTCCGACCGGCTGAATGCCGAGTCCGAATTTGAGGGCGATGTCGCGGCCGCCCCAGAAACCGCGCCAGGTCGGCAAATCATGGGTCGCGAGCGCCACCAGCGCATTCGGCGGATAGTCGGCAGGCTCGAGATAGCGCCCATCCCGGCGCGCGAAGATCAGCAGCCGGTACGACAGGATGGCGGCGGCGGCAAGACGCGGCGGCAGGTCGGCCGGCACCGTCCCGAGATCTTCGCCGACGACGATGCAGCGTCGTGCGGCGCTTTCGGTCGCGACGGCCGCGGCGAGCGCATCGAAAGGCATGCGCAAATAGGCGCCGTCGATCGGCTGGCCGCCTGCCGGCACGAGGAACAGGCGATTGAAGCCGAGCACGTGATCGATCCGGAGCGCGCCGGCATGAATCATGTTGGCGGCGAGGACGCGGCGATAATCGGCGCAGCCGGTGCGCAGCGTCGCGTCTGGGTTATAGGCGAAAAGGCCCCAATCCTGACCGTTGGCGTTCCAATCGTCGGGCGGTGCGCCGATATGGAAATCGGGAATGAGCTGATCCTGCTCCGCCCAGCCTTCGGCGCTGTCGGGCGCGCAGCCGAGCGCGAGGTCGAGGTAAAGCCCGATACGCATGCCGCCATCGCGTGCCGCAGTCGCACAGGCGGCAAGTTGCCGGTCGGCTTGCCATTGCAGGAATGCGTGATAGCGCAGATCGCGCGCATGGCGTTCGGCAAACTCGGCAACGGCGGGCGCCGCCGGGTCGCGAAATTCCGCT
>JAGWIH010000301.1 GCA_028866355.1 Alphaproteobacteria bacterium | reverse complement strand
AAATATCTCGGCTCGGTCGTGCCGCAAGGCGACAATTTCTTCGCGGCGCTCAATTCCGCCGTGTTCAGCGACGGCTCGTTCGCCTACATCCCGCCGGGCGTGCGTTGTCCGATGGAGCTGTCGACCTATTTTCGCATCAACGCGGCGAAGAGCGGCCAGTTCGAGCGCACGCTGCTGGTGGCCGATAAAGGCGCGTATGTGAGCTATCTCGAAGGCTGCACCGCGCCGCAACGCGACGAGAACCAGCTGCACGCGGCCGTCGTCGAACTGATCGCGCTCGAAGGCGCCGAGATCAAATATTCGACCGTGCAGAATTGGTATCCCGGCGACGCCCAAGGCAAGGGCGGCATCTACAATTTCGTCACCAAACGTGGCGCCTGCCGCGGTGCGCGCGCCAAGATTTCATGGACCCAGGTCGAGACCGGCTCGGCGATCACCTGGAAATATCCGAGCTGCATCCTCGAAGGTGATGACTCCGTCGGCGAATTTTATTCGGTGGCGATCACCAACAACTTCCAGCAGGCCGATACCGGCACCAAGATGCTCCATCTCGGACGCAACACGCGCTCGACCATCATTTCCAAGGGCATCTCGGCCGGGAAGGGACAAAACACCTATCGCGGCCTGGTCCGCGTCCAGCCCAAGGCCGCGAACGCGCGCAACTACACCCAGTGCGACAGCCTGCTGATCGGCGATAAATGCGGCGCGCACACCGTGCCCTATATTTCGGCGCGCAACCCGACCGCGCGCGTCGAGCACGAGGCGACGACGTCGAAGATCAGCGACGAACAAATGTTCTATTGCCAGCAGCGCGGCCTGTCGAAGGAAGACGCGCTGTCGCTAATCGTCAACGGCTTTTGCAAGGAAGTATTGAAAGAGCTGCCGATGGAATTCGCGGTCGAAGCGCAGAAATTGCTCGCGGTCAGCCTCGAAGGCAGCGTGGGTTGATCATGCTTGAAATTAAGAATTTGCACGCGCGGATCAGCGAAGGGCGCGAAATCCTCAAGGGCGTCGATCTCACCGTGAGAGCGGGCGAGGTGCATGCCATCATGGGTCCGAACGGCTCGGGCAAGAGCACGCTCGCCGGTGTTTTGTCTGGCAAGCCCGGCTACGAAGTGACCGAGGGCCAGGTGCTGTTCCAAGGCCGCGATCTGTTGGCCATGGCGGCGGACGCGCGCGCGCGCGAAGGCGTGTTCCTCGCGTTCCAGTATCCGGTCGAGATTCCAGGCGTCAACAACATGTATTTCCTGCGCGCCGCGTTGAACGCCGTACGCAAGCAGCGCGGCGAGAGCGAGATGGATGCCGGCCAGTTCCTCAAGGCGGTGCGCGCCAAGCTCAAGCTGCTCGAAATCGGCGAAGATCTGCTTCAACGCGGCGTCAATGTCGGATTTTCCGGCGGCGAGAAGAAGCGCAATGAAATCTTCCAGATGGCGATGCTCGAGCCCAAGCTCGCCATTCTCGACGAAACCGATAGCGGCCTCGACATCGACGCGTTGCAGATGGTGTCGCGCGGCATCAACGCGCTGCGCGGACCGGATCGCGCGATCGTCATGATCACGCACTATCAGCGGCTGCTTAATTACGTGGTGCCCGATCGCGTGCACGTTTTGTCGGGCGGCCGCATCGCCAAATCCGGCGGCAAGGAACTGGCGCTCGAGCTCGAACAGACGGGCTACGGCGCCTATGGAGACGCGGCGTGAGTGCGCTCGCCGAAATCCAGCCTTATGTCGAGGCGTTCAAGGCACAACCGCACACGGCCGAACCGGGATGGCTGAAGCAGCGGCGCGAAAGTGCGATGCAGCGTTTCGCGGAGCTCGGCTTTCCAACACGCAAACAGGAAGCCTGGCGCTTCACCGATCTCCAACCCTTGCAGCGCGCGCCGTTTCCGCCGGCGGCTGGAATGAGCAAAGTCGCCGCGGCCGATCTCGCGCCGTGGCTTTATGCCGATGCGGCGCACCGGATCGTGCTGGTCGATGGCGTCTTCGTGCCGGAGCTTTCTGCGATCGGCAAGCTGCCCGGCGGCGTGTGGCTCGCCTCGACCGTGCAGACATTGCGGGATCGGCCCGATGTCATGAACGCCGCGCTGCGCGAGACCGACGCACTCGGCGCACAACCATTTGTCGCGCTCAACGCTGCGCTGTTCGCCGACGGTTTCGTGCTGGCGCTCGAACCCAACACGGTGCTCGACCGCGCAGTCGAGGTCATTCACCTCGGTCGCGCCGCTGGCCGCTCGGCGCAGCTGCGTAATCTCATTTTGCTCGGCGCTCACAGCCGCGCGACGGTGATTGAGACGTTTGCGGGCGAAGGCGGCTATTGGACCAACGCCGTCGATTTGATTACCGTCGGCGCCAACGCCGCGTTGCGCCACGTCAAGCTACAGGACGAGGGCAACGCGGCAATCCATATCGGGCATAACCGGATCGAACTCGATCGCAGTTCGCGATACGAGAATTTCATCCTTTCGCTCGGCGGCAAGCTTGCGCGCACCGACGTGCAGCTGAAATTCGACGGCGAAGGCGCGGCATGCGGCCTGTTCGGCGCGACGCTGCTGCGCGGCGAGCAGGAAGGCACGATCGCGACCGTCGTCGATCACGCCGCGCCGCGCTGCATCACGCGCGAATATTATAAGAGCGTCGCCGCCGATCGCGCCCACGGCGTGTTTCTCGGCACCATCGGCGTGCGGCCGCATGCGCAGAAAACCGACGCCAATCAGCTCAGCAAGAATCTTCTGCTCGGTGCGCGGGCCGCCATCGACACCAAGCCGGAGCT
>JAGWIH010000300.1 GCA_028866355.1 Alphaproteobacteria bacterium | reverse complement strand
CGCGTCATGGCAATCCGGCGGGCTTTCGGCTAGCGTTATAGGCAATACGGCAGCTAAGCCGCACACAATAAATCTCAGGGAGGGGGTTCACCCGATGTCAGCACTGGCCAGTTCCGGCGCGCGCCTCGATCGCCTGCCAATTTCGTCGTGGCATTACCGCATCTTCTGGTTGATCGGCGCCGGCATGTTCTTCGACGGTTACGATCTCTATATCGCCGGCCCAGTGCTGGGCACGACGGTGAAAACCGGCTTTTCCACGTTGACGCAGAACGGCTGGTTCCTGTCGTTGACGTTCATCGGCATGACGCTGGGCTCGTTGGCGGCGGGGTTCCTGGGCGACCGTTACGGGCGGCGCTTCACCTATCAATTCAACCTGATGATCTTCGGCTTGGCCTCGCTGGCCGCGGCGCTCGCGCCCGATATCAACTGGCTCAACGGCCTGCGCTTCGTCATGGGTTTTGGTCTCGGCGCCGAAATCGTCGTCGGTTACGGCACCATGACCGAGTTCGTACCGCCGCAGACGCGCGGCAAATGGATGGCGTTCATGGCCTTCGTCGTCGTCTCCGGCCTGCCGGTAACGGCGGTGCTGGCGCGGCTGATCATTCCCAGCTTCGGTTGGCGGCCGCTGTTCGTCGTTGCCGGCATCGGCGCGTTGATCGTCTGGTACCTGCGCAAGAACCTACCGGAATCGCCGCGCTGGCTCGAGACGCAGGGCCGTAACAACGAGGCCGACGAGCTGCTGAAGCGCATCGAAGCCGACGTGTCGGGCGGCAAGCCATTGCCGCCGCCGGCGCCGGCCAAACCGCTCGAAGCCTTCACGCTGGCGTCGCTCGCCGGCCCGAAGCTGTTGCCGCTGATGGTCGTCGGCAGCGTGGTGCTCGTCACCATCAACGCGTTGATCTTCGGCTTCGTCAATTGGCTGCCGAGCTTCTTCGTCAAGCAGGGACTCAGCATCACCCAGTCGCTCAATTATACGCTGGTGATCATCTCGGGTTCGTTGATCGGCTGCGCGCTCGGTGCCTTCGCCGCCGATCGGGTCGGCCGCAAGTTCACGATCATCGGCGGTTCGATCTGGTGCATCGTCTTGGGTGCGATCTATCCATTCATGAAGCAACCTGAAGCGGTGCTCGGCGTCGGCTTCGTTCTGATCGTCGGCATCTACGTACTGACTTCGATTCTTTACGGCGTCTATACGTCCGAGCTGTTCCCGACTGAGGTACGCCTCCGCGCCAACGGCATCTGCAACATGTTCGGCCGCGGTGCGACGATCGTGACACCGCTGTTGGTCGTCGCGTTGTTCCAAACCTGGGGTGTCACCGGCGTGCTGGCGATGATGATCGGCCTGCTGGTGATCCAGATCGTCGTGGTCTGGGCGTGGGGTATCGAGCCGGCGAAGCGGCGTCTCGAGGATTTGGAAGCCGGCGGCGGCGCGGCAAAGGCGCGCGCCATCGCCTGAGACGGTTTAGGTCGGTGGTGGTCGCGTGATGCCGTTCGATCTCGTCGAGCCGTCATCGCTCGGCGAAGCGTTCAAGCTGCTCGATCCCGACGATCCCGCGGTGCGGCCGCTGGCCGGCGGCACTGCGCTGATGCTGCTGATGAAGTCGGGGTTCTTCCGGCCAAAACGGCTCGTCAGCCTGCGGGCGGCCGGCGACCGGTTGGCGCGCGTTCGCGTCGAGCCGGACGGCGCCTTGCGCATCGGCGCGATGGTCCGGCTCGCTGCACTCGAACGCGCGCCGGAGTTGCGACGCCGCTGTCCGGTGATCGGCCATACGCTGCGGACGCTGTCCAACGTGCGCGTGCGCAACGTCGCAACGCTCGGCGGCCATCTCGCTCATGCCGATCCACACAGCGACCTGCCGCCGGTGTTGATTGCGCTCGACGCGCGTCTGGTGCTGGCCGGTCCGCGCGGCGAGCGCACCGTGCCGGTCGATGGCTTCGCCACCGGCCTTTACGAGACCCAATGCAAGGGCGACGAGCTGATCGTCGAGGCGATCGTTCCGCCCGCCGGCGGCAAGCGCGCGGCCTACGTCAAATGCACCACACGCTCGGCAGACGACTGGCCGGCGTTGGGCGTGGCCGTCGCCTGGGACGATACCGGCGGGATAGTCAAGTCGCCACGGATCGTGCTCGGCGCGGCGACCGAAAAGCCGACGCGCCTCGCCATGGCCGAAAGCGTGATCGCCGGACATGGGCTCGACGATGCGTTGTTCGCCCGCGCTGGCGCGGTCGCCGCCGAAGAGGCCGAAGTCGTCGGCGACGCGCGCGGTTCCGTCGCCTACAAGAAACAGCTGGTGAAGGTGTTCGTCGGTCGCGCCTTGCGCGCCGCCCAAGCCCGCGGCGGAGCTCCGGCATGAGCACGACGGCTAAAGCCGGCCAGGTCGGACGCTCGCTGCCGCGGCTCGAGGGCCGCGCCAAGGTGACTGGCCGCGCCGACTACATCCATAATTTGCGCTTGCCCGGCATGCTGCACGGCAAAATCTTCCGCAGCGTGGTGGCGCATGGTCGTATTCGCCGCATCGACGTCGCGGCCGCGCGCCAGGTTCCGGGCGTGCACGCGGTTTACGTCAGCGATGACATCCATCGCGTGATCGCCAATCCCTATTACGGACCGGCGTTCCACGATCAACCGATTCTGGCGATCGACAAGGTGCGGCACATCGGCGAGCCGGTTGCCGTCGTCCTGGCCGAGGATCCTCATGTCGCCGAGGAGGCCGCGCGCCTGATCGTGGCCGAATACGACGAATTGCCGACGGTAACGAATGAAGTCGAG
>JAGWIH010000299.1 GCA_028866355.1 Alphaproteobacteria bacterium | reverse complement strand
CGATTTCGGCACGCAGCTGATGGCGAAGCAGAAGCTCAAGGGCTACTACGCCAACATGGGCGAGCGCCAATTCCGCCGCATCTACGAAGCGGCGCATCGCCGCCGCGGCGATACCGGCGAAAATCTCATCGAGCTTTTGGAGCGCCGCCTCGACGCCGTGGTCTACCGCATGAAGTTCGCGCCGACGCCGTTCGCCGCGCGCCAGTTCGTCAACCACGGCCACGTCACGGTCAACGGCAAGCGCGTCAACATTTCGTCGTACCTGGTGGACGACGGCGACATCATCGAGCTCAAGGACAAGATCAAGCAGAATGCGGTCGTGCTCGAAGCCGCGAAGTCGGCCGAGCGCGAAGTGCCCGACTATCTCGAGGTCGACGCCGAGAAGTGCAAGGGCAAGTTCGTGCGCGCGCCTAAGCTCGCCGACGTGCCGTATCCGGTGCCGATGGAACCCAACCTGGTGGTCGAGTTCTACTCGCGCTGATTTCGACCCAGTCCTGATGCGTTTCGCGCTGTCGCTCGCCGTTTGGCGGGCGACAGTCGTTTTGGGCGCGGTCACGCCGAAAAAATTCGGAACCCGATCTCTCTGACGCCGTTGCACCCGCATCAGCCGCATGTCGCGCGCTGATTGTGACGGGTCCGGCTGCCGCCGGCCCGCGCGTTTGGTGTTGAGGAGGGATCCGATGCAAATGAAGCTTTCGCCGTTGGCTGCGGTTGTCGCCGCGGTCACGGTTTTGTCGCCGCTCGCGGCCGGCGCTCAGACACAGCCGCCATCGTCGACGGCGGCGCCGGCGGCCGCGCCCGCGCCCAAGGCCCAAGTCTCCGATCAGCAGATCACCAAGGCCGCGGTCGCCATGGGGAAGGTGATGAACATTCGCCAGACCTATAACCAGAAACTCACGCAGGCCAAGCCCGAAGATCGCGGCCGCATCGCCGATGAAAGCCAGGCGGCGATGCAAAAGGCGGTCACGGATCAGGGGCTTTCGGTCGAGCAATACAACGCCATCCTGCAACTGGCGCAGAACGACCCAGGTGTCCGCGAAAAATTGATGAGCCGGCTGCCGCAAGAGAACGGTGAAACGACGGGCTCATCGCCGTCGAAGCCATAGCGGTCACGTCCGGTCCTACCGTCTTTCGAGTGGAGTAGAGTCATGAAGCTATCCGCCACGATGCTGAAGCGCACGCTGGATCAGCTCGAAGAGCAACCGGCGTTCCACAATGCCGAGGTCGTTCCCGACGACAACCCGGCGATGCCGCAGCTCAACCAGCTCTTCGGCGAGCACACGTTCCTTCTCGACGGCGACGGCTTGCACATCGTCGAGCCGGTCACCGCCGCATCGAGCGGCACACCCATGGGCGTGGTCGTCAAGCTGGCGAGTTGGCGCGATGCCCGCCGCACCAGCCTCAAGGCACATCCGCCGGAGCCGACCGAAATCGTGGTCGCGCTGGTCGCGGACGGGGCCGACGGTAGCCCAACCGGCGGCAATCCCGCCGCCTGAGGTCGCCGCCGCGCCGGATCGCGATTGGCGAGCGGTGCCGGCCGTGCTCCGATCGCGAGGCGTCGAAGCCGCTTCGCCGCAGGAGGTTGAATGCGCGTGCTGGTGGCCGGTGCGACTGGCGTCGTCGGACGCCATTTGGTGCCGCTGCTGGCGGCGGCGGGACATAGCGTCGTCGGCTTGACCCGCACGGCCGCGAAAGCGGCCGTGATTCGGGAGCTCGGCGCCGAGCCGGCGATTGCCGACGGGCTCGATCGTGCCGCGATCCACCGGGCGGTGGTGCAGGCGCGGCCGGAAATCGTCGTGCACGAGATGACCGCGCTGACCGGCGTAACCGACTTGCGACGGTTCGATCGCGCGTTTGCGGTCACCGACCGGCTGCGTACCGAAGGGACCGATCACTTGGTCGCGGCCGCGACGGCGGCCGGCGTGCGGCGCATCGTGGCGCAGAGTTATTGCGGCTGGCCTTATGCGCGCACCGGCGGGCCGATCAAGAGCGAAAGCGATCCGCTCGATCCGTCGCCGCCGCGCGCGCAGCGGCGCACGCTGGCTGCCATTCGGCATCTTGAGACGGCGGTCACGGGTGCGGCCGGCATGACCGGCATCGTGCTGCGCTATGGCACGTTTTACGGCCCGAACACCGGCATGCTGTTGCCGGCGGTTCTGGACGAAATCCGCCGCGGCCGTCTGCCCTTGATCGGCGATGGCGGCGGCTGGTGGTCGTTTCTGCACGTCGAGGACGCGGCGGCGGCGACGCTGGCGGCGGTCGAACGCGGCGCGGCCGGCATCTACAACATTGTCGACGACGAACCGGTGGCCACGCGCGAATGGTTGCCGGCCTTGGCGCAAATGGCCGGCGCCAGGCCGCCGCGCCGCGTGCCTGCGTTTGTCGCGCGCCTGCTCGCCGGCGCGGCGGTCGTTGCCATGATGACCGAAAGCCGCGCCGGCTCGAATGCAAAGGCCAAACGCGCGCTCGGCTGGCAGCCGCGCCACGCATCGTGGCGCCAAGGCTTTGCCGACGTGATCGCCGCGCAACGCTGATCGGCCTTCCAGCGGCGCCCTGTCGCGGCGCGCCGCTTCCGTTCTATCCTAAGCGGCAACGCGATTTCCGGGGGGCCTGCATGGTTTGGCTTCAGCTTGCCGTCATCCTGGTGCTGATCCTGCTCAACGGGTTCTTCGCCATGTCCGAGCTCGCCATCGTCTCGGCGCGGCGCGTCCGGCTGCAGGCCGCCGTCGATGCCGGCCGCGGCGGCGCGCGCCTGGCGCTGTCGCTCAAAGGCGATCTCGGCCGC
>JAGWIH010000024.1 GCA_028866355.1 Alphaproteobacteria bacterium | reverse complement strand
TGCAGCGTATCGACGCCGGCACCGAACGGATTGTTCCATTCCTTCTGCACCAGCGGACCGAACGTCGTCTGGTCGGCGTTAACGCGCGACGCGGCGTGGCTGTATTCGGCGAAAAACCCCAAATCCGCCCAATACTCGCCTTGCGGCGTCAACTGGAAGGTGTTCTCGAAGGTGGTCGCGCTGTAGGTCCAGTTCTGGCCCGGTGCCGCGCCGAGATCGAATTCGATTTCCGGCTCCCACCACGGCGTCACGCCATAGCCGAGCTCGACCGTGTAGCTCTGGTTGTTGTTCATGTTGCTACGATTGTCGAAGCTGGTCGAGCCGTTGTGCTCGAGCTCGGCCTCGCGATAGTCGATCACTGGATAGTGCATCTCGAAATCGGCATACGCGTAGCTCGTCAAGAGCGAAGCCGCGGCGAAAGTCGCCGCGGCAACCCATTTATTTCGCGACAATGTGGCCTCGGGCGGTGGGATTGAAATCGTCGAAGAATTCGTAGGCGCCCGGCGTCAACGGGCCGAGATAGATGGTGATGGTGCCGCCGCCGACCACGACCTTCTCACGGTTGAGATCGCTGCTTTCGAATTCGGACGGCACCTTGTCGAGGTTCTTCACCGTCAGGATGAATTTGACGTTGGCCGGCACGTCGAGCTCGGCGACGTCGAATTTCCGCTCCTTGATGGCGAGGGTGAAGGCCGGGTCCGCGGCGTGTGCGACCATCGGAACCACCAGTGGCGCGGCGAGGAGAAGGGCCAAAAGGGCTCGTTTCAGCATGTTTCAGACGCTAATGCGAATGACTTGCAATTGCAAGTACTGTCTTTGGGCGCAATGTCGCAGGTGCCGATTCGCTGCTCGCGATGCCATCGCCGCGGCCGTGCGCATAGTCGGCATTCGGGGCGGCGGATTGCCTCGCCGGAGCAAATGGCTTAGAGGTCAGCGCTTCCTAAATCTCGGCGCGACAACGCGAGGCACGGCATGGCGAGCGGCTCCAACGTTCACACCATCGGCTGGATCGGCACCGGTCGCATGGGATTTCCGATGGCCGAGCGGCTGGCCAAGAACGGCTGCAACGTCACCGCCTATAACCGCACCCGCGGCAAGGCCGAGCCGCTGACCAAGTCGGGCGCCAAGCTCGTCGACCGGCCGGCCGACCTCGCCGCATGCGATATCGTCTTCACGATGGTATCGGCCTCGGACGATCTGAAGGCCGTGACCATGGGCAAGGACGGCGTGCTCGCCAATGGCGGCAAGGCTCCGAAGATCCTGGTCGATTGCTCGACGGTTTCGGAAGAAGCCTCGGCCGAAGTTCGCGCCGCCGCGTTAAAGCGCGGCACACAGATGCTGGCGGCGCCGGTCTCCGGCAATGGCAAGGTGGTGAAGGCGGGCAAGCTCACCATCGTCGCCTCGGGTCCGAAGGCCGCCTACGACACGGCGCTGCCTTATCTCGAAATGATGGGCCGCGGCGCGTCTTATGTCGGCGAAGGCGAGCTCGCGCGCATCGTCAAGATCTGCCACAACGTTTTTCTCGGCGCGGTGATTCAGAATCTGGTCGAGGTCACCGTCCTGGCCGAGAAATGCGGCGTCAAACGCCACGCGTTCCTCGATTTCATCAACAAGAGCGTGATGGGCTCGATCTTCAGCACCTACAAGACGCCGGCGCTGGTCAATCTCGACATGACGCCGACCTTCACGCCGGTGCTGCTGCGCAAGGATCTCGACCTCGGCCTGGCCGCGGCGCGCAAGGCCGATGTGCCGATGCCGGTGACGGCCGCGACGCGCGAGTTGGTGCAGAATCTGATCGGCCTGGGATTCAAGGATCAGGATTTCGCGACGCTGCTGCTGCAGCAGGCGAAGAATTCCGGCCTCGACATCAAGCCGGAAAACGTCAAGGTCGGCGACGGACTGAGCTGAGCCCGCAAAAAAAGTGACGGCCCCCGACATGGGGGCCGCCTGTCCCGAGAACCTGAAGAAGAATCGGAAGATCGAGCCGGCAGCGCCGGCTAGGACAGCTTGCGCTTGATCCAGGCCGCGGCGCCCGGAATGGCAATACCGAGCAACGCCAAGGTCGACGGTTCCGGCACCGGACACGGCGCTGAACCCGAGAAGCCGGCGAAAGCCGGCGCGGCGACGAGAACCAATCCGGCGGTGGTAAGTGCAACGCGCGCGGCGGTGGACAAGCGGACAGACATTCGAACGTTCCCTTCTTGCTGCTGCCGCATTGCGTTGCGGCGAGTGAGAACGTAGCGGATATGTCTCAAGCTAAAATAAACATCGCCGAAAATGCGTGGTATTGATCATGATGAATCGGCGCTTACGATATTTTCGCCGCGGCAACGGCCGATAATTTCGCGCCGCTTCGCGCCGTATTAAACCTGACGAAAATAAACCGACTTTTTTTGCGTCCGCGCCGGTTCAGAGCGCGGGCACGTCGGCCGGCAGACCCAAGGCGACGCGGCCATAGAGCGTGCCGGCTGCATCCCAATTGACCACCACATGCGCGCCGGCGGCGTGAACGTCGCGCCACGCACGTTGCAGCGGGTGGGTCAAATAGAGTGCATTACCGCCGGCGCCGGTGAACACCAAGTCGACCGCCTCGACGCACATCCGCGTCGCATAGGCGCCGTCACGCCGCCAGCGCGCCCGCGCCTCGGCCGGGAAATCGGCGGCCGCCTCGGCGAGCGTGGTCGCCTCGGCGCAGTCCCCAAGCATCGTCTTCTCGGCGGCATCGGTCAGCGCCGCAGCTTCGGCCAGGCGCAGTTGCAAGGTCGCGAGTTCGGCGACGCGTTTGCCGGTATATGTGGCGGCGCGGGCGCGCATCGAATTGGCGAATTCCGCGACCGCGCCCTGGGCAATGCCCAGCGCGACGCCTGATAAGATGAACGGAAACACGCTGAAGGTCGGCAAGCGATAGAGCGCGCCGGGATTGATCGCGCTACCCGGACTCGGCCCGCCGGCAATCGCGCCGACCGTGACGCTGCGATGGTCTGGAACGAACGCGTCGGTGATCGCCACATCCTTGCTGCCGGTGCCGGCGAGGCCGGCGGCGTGCCAGTTGTCGATGATGGTGTAGTCGCCGCGCGGCACGACAAAGACACGCGGCTCGGCGGCCGCGCCGTTCTCTTCGACCAGAGCGCCGATCATGGTCCAGCGCGACGGATCGATGCCGCTCGAGAACGGCCAACGGCCCTTGAGCCGCCAGCCGCCGGCGACCCGTGACGCCCGGCCGGCGGGGAACGCGAAGGCCGAGCCGATCAGCACATCGGGTCCGTCGCCACCCCAGATTTCGTCTTGCGCCGGTTGCGGCCACATGCCGAGCATCCAATGGTGACTGGCGAGGTTGGTCAGCACCCAGGCGGTCGAGCCACAGGCGCGGCCGACGATGGCGCCGATGTCGACCAGTGCGCGGTAATGCGCTTCGCTTCCGCCGACGCGTCGCGGTTGCAGCATGCGGAAAAGACCGGCGGCGTGCAGGTCGGCGAGGGTGGCGTCGGGAATGCGGCGTAGCGTCTCGGTCTCGACCGCGCGCTCGCGCAATCGCGGCAGCAGCGCTTCGGCACGGCGCTTCATTTCGGCAAGATCGGGAACCGCGCTCACGCGCGTCGAGCTCCGGTCAGCGCCGCGATTTCCTTCGGAATGCCATCGAGGAAGGTCACGACCATCGCTTCGATCACCGGATCGATGTTTTCCGGCACTTGCAAACCGTAAATCCAACGCCGAACGCCGATATAGAAAATCGCCGAATGCAGCATCCAGACGAGCTCGGCTTCGATGTCGCTCATGGGCACGCGGTCGAGCGGTGGCAGGCCGTTGGCTTCGCGCACCTCGCGCACCACCGCGACGAAGACCTGTTCGCGCAGCATCTTGAAAAAGCGCGCATTGAGATCGAGGCCGCCTTTCAACCCGGCGAGGATGAACAGCCGCACCCGCTCGTAGCCGACGGCGGTGCGGGCGTATTCGCGATAGAAATAGATCAGCCGTTCCTTGAGCGGCCGGCGGCGGTCGGCCAGCGCAACGAACCACTCTTCGCGCCAAGGATCGACGAAGACTTCGCGATAAACGCGCTCGATCAGCGCGTGCTTGCTCGGAAAATAGCGGTAGAGGAGCGGCTGGGCGATGCCGAGCCGGCGCGCCAGCTCGCGCGTCTGGCCTTCGAATCCCTGCTCGGCAAAGAAATGCACCGCCGCTTGGGCGATCAAACGCTCGCGCTCATCGGGCGCAAGCCGTCGTCGTCTGCTGCCTGGCGACCGCGCCTTCGTGCGTCGCGCCGGTTTGCGCGCCATTGCCTCCCTGCCCTGACGCCGCCCGCCCACAGAATCTCAGGGCTTGGTTGACGGCGTCTTTTACCGCGACCATTCTTGAAGCAAGCCGGACGAACAGGCAACCGGCGCGGGGAGGTTGATTGAAAGCGCCGCCGTTCCGTTACGCCCGGCCGCGCACGCTCGCCGCGGCGCTCAAGCTGCTGGCCGAAGGCGGCGAAAGCGCGCGGCTGCTGGCCGGCGGCCAAAGCCTCGTGCCCGCGCTCAACATGCGGCTGCTGGAACCGAAGCTGCTCATCGACATCAACGGATTGGGCGAGCTGAGCGGCATCAGCGAGACCCGCACGGGCATCCGCGTCGGTGCGTTGACCCGCCAAGCCGTGCTCGGCGCTTCGGATATCGTTGCCCGCCGTGCGCCGTTGCTGACGGCGGCGGTACCCTTCATCGCGCACGCGGCGATCCGTAACCGCGGCACTTTCGGCGGCAGTTTGGCGCAGGCGGATCCGGCAGCCGAATTGCCGGCGTGCGCCGTGGCGCTCGAGGCCCAGCTCGAAATCGCCGGTCCGCGCGGGCTTCGCCGTGTCCCGGCGCGCGATTTCTTCAAAGGCGTTTACGAGACCGCGCTGGCACGCGACGAAATCTTGGTCGCGGCCGAAATTCCCGCGCAACGCGGCGAAACGCTTTTTCTCGAATTGGCGCGCCGCCATGGCGACTATGCCATGGCCGGCTTGGCCGGCTGGGCAACGGTGCAGCAGGGCCGGGTCACCGAGGCGCGGCTTGTCTTTTTCGGCACCGACATTCGCGCGATCGAAGCCAAGGCGGCGTCGGCGGCACTGGCGACGTCGGTCGAAGCCGCGATCGCGGCACTCGATCGAGATTTGACCCCGGTCGCCGATTTCAACGCCGGCGCGGCGATGAAGCGCCACCTGGCGGGCGCCTTGCTGCGCCGCGCCTGCGCCGCCGTGATGGTGCGTGCCGCATGAGCGACAGCGTCCCGATCCGCCTCACCGTCAATGGCGCGACGGTCGAACGCGACGTGCAGCCCCGGCTCAATCTGGTCGATTTTCTCCGCGACGAACTCGGCCTGAACGGCACCCACTGGTCCTGTGAGCACGGCGCGTGCGGCGCCTGCACCGTGCGCGTCGACGGCGAGATCGTCCGCGGCTGTCTAATCTTCGCCGTCCAACTCGACGGCGCCACCGTCGAGACAATCGAAGGGCTGACGGACTCCGGCGCGCTCGCTGAATTGCAAGCGGCGTTCCATGTCCGCAACGCGGTGCAATGCGGCTATTGCACGTCCGCCATGTTGCTCACGGCGGACGCGCTGCTGCGGCGCGATCCCGATCCGAGCCGCGAAACCATCCGCACCGCGTTGTCCGCGAATTATTGCCGGTGCACCGGCTATCACGCGATCGTCGACGCTGTCGCCGACGCCGCCCGCGAGCGCGCCAAGCGGCCATGACCGGGCCGCTGTCATCCGTCGACCGACCTGTCAGCTATATCGGCAGAAGCGTGCCGCGGCCCAATGCGAAGCGGCTGCTCGCCGGACGCGGTCGCTATGTCGACGACATACGCCTGCCGCGGTTGGCGCATGCCGCGTTCCTGCGGTGTCCCTATGCGCACGCCCGGCTCGTGTCGCTCGATGTCACCGCCGCCGCACGGGCGCCGGGTGTCGTTCGCGTCGTGACGGCTAAGGATCTCGCCGGCCGGTACGAACCGTGGGTCGGCACGCTGACCCACTTCAAAGGCATGAAGTCGGCGCCGCAACATCCTTTGGTGAGAGAGCGAGCCACTTGGCAAGGCGAGCCTGTCGTCGCCGTTGTTGCCGAAAGCCGCGCGCTGGCCGAGGACGCGGTGGCGCTCATCGACATCGTCTGGGAGGAGTTGCCGCCGCTCACCGACATGCAGGCGGTGCTCGAACCGGGTGCCACGCCGCTGCACGCCGAGCTCGGCGACAACCTATGCTTCGCTCGCACCATCGATGCCGGCACGGTCGACGCGGCGTTTGCGGCCGCCGATTGCGTGGTCGAGGAGTCGTACAGCTTCGCCCGTCACACCGGCGTCTGCCTCGAGCCCCGCTCGATCGTCGCCGACTTCGACCCGGCGGCCGGCAGCCTGACCGTGCACTATTCGAGCCAGGCGCCGCACATGATGAAGGAGATTTTCGCGCGCCATTTCCGCCTGCCGGAAAGCGCGGTGCGCGTCATCTGCAACGACGTCGGCGGCTCCTACGGCGTGAAGATCCATGTCTATCCCGACGAGATGACGACGGTGGCGATCGCCGTGATGTTGGGCCGTCCGGTCAAGTTCATCGCCGATCGCCTCGAATCTTTCGTCTCCGACATTCACGCGCGCGAGCACCGGATCAAGGCACGCATGGCTTTAAGCAAGGACGGCACCATCGCGGCGTTGGCGATCGACGACCTCACCGGCATCGGCCCTTATTCCACATATCCGCGCACCAGCGTCGTCGAAGGCAATCAGGTAGTTGGCCTGACGGGCTCCTGGTACCGCTGCCGCAATTATCGCGCGCAGCTGCGCGTCGCCTTCCAGACCAAGCCGCCGACAACGCAATATCGCGCCGTCGGCCACCCGATCGCGACGGCGGTGACCGAGGCGCTGGTCGACCGCGCGGCTGGCGCGCTCGGTCTCGATCCCGTCGAACTGCGCCGCCGCAACCTCATCCCCGACGATGCCTATCCGTGGACGACGGCATCCGGCCTCAAGTTCGAGAAGCTGTCGCAACAGGCGTCGTTGGCGAAGCTACTTACGCTGATCGATTACGAGGGCTTGCGCCGCGAGCAGGCGGCGTTGCGGCCGCGTGGCGTCCATCGCGGCATCGGCATTGCCTGTTTTGTCGAGCTTACCAATCCCGGTCCGGCGTTTTACGGCGTCGGCGGTGCCCCGATCTCGTCCCAGGACGGCTGCACCATCCGGCTTGATCCGGGCGGCAGCGTGACCTGCGCAACGGGCGTCACCGAACAGGGCCAGGGCACCGAGACCATGGTGGCGCAGATCGTCGCCTCCACGCTGGGCGTGGCGCTCGACCAAGTGCGGGTCGTCACCGGCGATACCGAACGCACGCCCTATGGCGGCGGCACCTGGGCGTCGCGCGGCTGCGGTATTGGCGGCGAAGCCGCACTGCAAGGCGCACGCGCGCTCAAGGCGAATATCCTGACGCTTGCCGGCGCGATGCTGCAGGCCGATCCCGCCGCGCTCGACCTCGCCGGCGGCTGGGTCATCGACCACGACGGCGGCAATCGCCGCATCGGTCTCGACGAGGTCGGCCGCGCCGCCTATTTCCGCGGCGACACGCTGCCGCCCGGCGTTCAGCCCGAGTTGGTGGCGACGCGCCACTACATGCCGCGCGAATATCCCTTCGCCTTCACCAACGGCGTGCAGGCGTCTTATCTCGAGCTCGACGTCGAGACTGGTTTCGTGAAGCTGCTGAAGCACTGGGTGGTCGAGGATTGCGGCCGGGTGGTGAATCCACTGCTCGTGGAGGAACAAATCCGCGGCGGCGTCGTGCAGGGCATCGGCGGCGCGTTGTTCGAAGAGTGCATCTACGACGATCGCGGCCAGCTGCTGAACGGCACGTTGGCCGATTATTTGGTGCCGATGGCCGGCGAGATGCCCGACATCGAGGTCGCGCATGTCGAGACGCCGACAGCCGAATCCGCGCTCGGTGCCAAGGGTGCCGGCGAGGCCGGTACCGGCGGTGCACCCGGCGCCATTCTCAACGCGGTCAACGACGCGCTGACGCCCTTCAAGGTGCGCGTCACGGCGCAACCGATCTCGCCGCGGCGCGTCTTGGAGGCGCTCGGAAAGGCCTAGTTCCGCCCCCAACAGGTCCCGCGAAAGCGGTTGACTGGTTTATTGATCAAGTGAACAATAGCGCCAAATCAGCAGGTTATTGGGCGTGAAGCTCGGCTTTTTCATCATGCCGCTCCATCCGCCGGAGCGCGATTACACGGTGACTCTCAAGGAGGATCGCGAGGCGATCCTGCTGGCCGATCGCGTCGGCTATGCCGAAGCCTTCGTCGGCGAACACATCACCGATCGCGCCGAAACGGTCACGTCGTGCCTGATGTTCCTCGCGTCGCTGGCGCATGACACCAAGCGCATCAAGCTCGGCAGCGGCACGATCAACGTGCCGAACAGCCATCCGGCGACCATTGCCGCCCAGGTGGCGATGATCGACCACATGCTCGAAGGCCGCTTTCTGATGGGTATCAGCCCGGGCGGATTGCTGTCCGATGCCGAAGTCTTCGGCAATCTCGATGCCGACCGCACCGCCATGTTCGTCGAAGGCATCGACATGGTGTTGAAGATCTGGTCGACCGCGCCGCCCTACGACCTCGAAGGCAAGTATTGGAAGATCAGCACGCGGCGCACCATGATGCTCGATATCGGCCAGGGCATCATCATGCCGCCCTATCAGAAGCCGCATCCGCCCATCGTCGTGACCGCCGTCGCGCCCTTTTCCAAGGGCGTGGTCGCCGCGGCCGAACGCGGCTGGACGCCGATTTCGGCCAACTTCCTGCAGCCGCCTTGGGTCGCCTCGCATTGGCCGATGTACGAGCAAGGTTGCGCCAAGGCCGGGCGTCCGGCCCGCTGTGCCGACTGGCGCGTCGCCAAGAGCATTTGCGTGCTCGATGACGACAAGACCGCCAAGCGCTACGCGACCGGCGGCAATAGTCCGTATCGGTTCTATTACCAGCAACTGATGACCAAGTTGATCGGCAACGGCCGGCCCGAATTGTTCAAGGCGGATCGCGCCATGCCGGATTCCGCCGTGACGCTCGACTATGTGATGGACTCGCTGGTGATCCACGGTTCGGTCAATCGCGTCGTCGATCAGTTGCTGGCGTTCCGCGAGCGCGTCGGCGACTTCGGCACGCTGCTCTACGCCGGCCACGATTGGGTCGACCCGCAGCTCGGCCGCCGGTCGATGGAGCTGATGGCCACCGAGGTCATTCCGCGCATCAACAAGGCGCTGGGCGCCGAGGCCGCGGAATGAAGGTTGCGCCCATTGGCGGAAACTCACTATCCTCTCATTCACTCGATCGGCCGGCCTAAAGGGCGCAGAAAAGCCCAAGAAATCAGCCGGTAATAACGACGGTGCCGCGGGCTGAAAATGCGGCACCCATGAAAATAGAGGGAGGAAACCAGAAGCCATGCGTGTCAATCGCCGCAAATTTCTTGCCGGTACGGCCGCGATCGCCGGCGCCGCCGCGTTCCCCATGCCATCGATCGCCCAGGCGAAGTCGATCAAGATCGGCCTGCTTGCCGACAAGACCGGGCCGCTCGCCGAGGGCGGCATCCAGATGGAGCAGGGCGCCACGGTATTTCTGAAATCCAAGGATTTCACCCTTGCCGGCAGAAAGGTCGACTTCGTCGTCGCCGATACCGGCAGCAGCCCGGCGCAAGCCAAGACCAAGGCGCAAGAGCTCATCGAGCGCGATGGGGTCAACTTCATTCTCGGCCCGCTGGCCGCATTCGAAATGCTGGCGATCTCGGATTATGTCGCGCAGCACAAGACGCCGATTCTGTCGCTTGCCGCCGCCGACGACTTGTCCCAGCGCAAGCCCAATCCCTATCTCTGTCGCGCTTCGGCGACCTCGTCGCAGGCGACGCACGTGTTGGGCGACTACGCCCGCAAGGAGATGAAGCTCAAGCGCGTCGTCTATATCGATTCGGATTTCGCGTTCGGCTACGAACAGGGTGGCGGCTTCCAGCAAGTCTTCACGGACGAGGGCGGCTGCGTCGTCAAGAAATTGTGGGCGCCGCTCGGCGCGCCCGATTTCACGCCCTATATCGCGCAGATCCAGGACGTGGACGGCGTGTGCCAGGGTTTTGCCGGCGCCGCGCCGGTAAAGTTCATGAAACAATACGCCGATGTCGGCCTCAAGCTGCCGGTCTGCGGCGGTGAGACGGCCGGGGACGATGCCTTGTTGCCGCATTTCGGCGACGAGGCGATCGGCATGATCAGCGCCTGCCCCTACACCATCGATCTGAAGAACGACGCCAATGCGAAGTTCAAGGCGGGGATGGACAAGGACTTCCAGGCCGTGCCCGGCTTCTACGCGGCCGGAATGTATGTCAGCGGTATGGTGATCGAAGCCGGCCTCAAGGCATTGCACGGCGACGTGTCGAAGCCGGAGCAAACGATCAAGGCGCTGCGCGCGGTCAAGCTCACGGACACACCGCGCGGGCCGATCCACTTCGACGAGTTCGGCAACGTCGTCGGCAACATCTTCGTCCGCAAGATCGAGAAGGTCGGCGGCAAGCTCACTAGCGTCACGCAAAAGACCTATCAGAACGTCAGCCAGTTCTGGACATACGACGTGAAGAAATACCTCGCGCAGCCAGCCTATTCGCGCGACTGGCCGCCGGTGACCGCCTGTAAGGCGTGACGAGTTAAGGTCGAATTCGGCTCCGCCCGGTTGCGTTGCGACGGTCGCAGCGCGGCGGGCGGAGTGGAATTTTCGGCGCAGGACCGCCGGACATGAGTATCTGGGGCGTATTGGCCATCAACAGCATTACCTTCGGTGGCCTGCTCTTTTTGCTGTCGGCCGGGTTCTCGCTGATTTTCGGGCTGATGCGGATTCCGAACCTGACGCACGGCTCGTTGTTCATGCTGGGCGGTTATATCGGCGCCAGCATGGTCCTTACCTACAATCTGCCGTTTTGGTTCGCCGCGGTGATCGCGGCGGCGGCAATGGCTGCCTTCGGGGGCTTGATCGAGAGGTTCCTGCTGCGGCGACTGGCGGGCGCGCTCCAGGCCCAGGTGCTTGTGACGCTCGGCATCGCGTTCATCGTCGCCGATTTCTGTTTGATGGTGTGGAGCGGCGACCCGATTTCGGTCCGGACGCCGTCGGCGCTGGTCGGCGGCACGCGTATCGCCGGGTTGTTCTTCCCGACCTACCGGATCGCCATCATCGTAATCGCCGTCGTCGTTGCCGCGATCCTCTGGGCCCTGCTCGATCGCACGCGGCTGGGCGCCATGATCCGTGCCGGTGTCGATGATCCGCAGATGGCGCGCGTCGTCGGCATCCGCGTTTCGCGCCTGTTCACGACCGTCTTCTGCCTCGGTGCGGCGCTCGCCGGGTTTGGCGGCCTCATGGGCGCGCCTATCTTGACCGTTTATCCTGGTCTCGATTTCGACATGTTGCCGCTGGCCCTGGTGGTCGTGATTCTCGGGGGCGTCGGCAGCCTGCTCGGCTCGCTGGTCGGCAGCATTGTCATCGGCTTCATCTACAATTTCGGCTTGGTGATGGTGCCCGAGCTCGCCTACTTCGTGTTGTTCCTGCCAATGGTCGTGGTTTTAGTGGTCCGGCCGCAGGGCCTTTTCGGTAAGCAGGCACCATGACGGCGACGCGCATCGGGCTCGTGGCCGCTGCGATTGTCATGGTGACGGTGCCGCTGTGGGTTCCCGGCGATTATTACATCAGTGTCTGCAGCCAGATCCTGATCTACGCCATATTTGCGCTCAGCGTCGATGTGCTGCTCGGTTATGCGGGTCTCGTTTCGCTCGGTCATGCCGGATTGTTCGGCCTGGCGAGTTACACCGTCGCCGTCTGCCTGGGCGCCGGGCTCGGCCATGTTACCGCGATCGTCACCGCCATCGGACTCACGCTCGCCGGCACCGCCGTCTTCGCAGCATTGAGCCTGCGCACCACCGGCATCGGCTTCATGATGATCACGCTCGCCCTCGGCCAGATCATGTGGGGCCTTGCCTACCGTTGGGTCAGCATCACGAACGGCGATAATGGCCTCAGCGTCGCGCACCGGCCGGCGCCCTTCGGCATCCCGCTCGATGCGCCGTCGCACTTCTATTATGCGACGGCGGTCGTCTTCGTTCTGGCGGTGGTCGCCACCTGGATTTTCGTCCATTCACCGTTCGGCGCCAGCCTCAAGGGCACGCGCGATCAACCGCGGCGCATGACCGCGCTCGGCTATCACGTCTGGCTCATCCGTTTCTACGCCTGCCTGTTTTCGGGGTTCCTGGCGGCTGTCGCGGGCATCCTCTTCGTCTATTACACCGAGTTTGTCAGCCCGCCCACGGTGTCCCTGACTTCGTCGGCCGAGCCCGTGCTGATGGTGATTTCGGGCGGCTCGGGCACGCTCTTCGGCCCGATCGTCGGCGCCATTCTGATCGAGATCGTCAAGAACGTCGCCAGCGCCTACATCACGCGTTGGAACATGATGTTGGGCGCGATCTTCGTGGCCATCATCATGTTCATGCCGGAGGGTTTGGTGCCGGGTACGACGCGGCTTGTCCGTCAGCTGCTCAAGGCGCGGACCAAGACGGCCGCGGCAGTCGCGCCGACCTCCAGCGAACCGGCGCCATGACCGCGCTGTCGATTCACAAGCTGGAGAAATCCTTCGGCGGTCTGCGTGTCACCCGCGGTCTTGATCTCGTGGTTGCACCCGGCGAGCGGCGCTTGATCATCGGCCCCAACGGTGCCGGCAAGACGACGCTGTTCAATCTCGTCACCGGCGAGCTCAGGCCGGACGCCGGTTCAGTCTCCCTGTTCGACCGCGAGCTGACGCGCCTGCCATCGCGCCGCCGCGCCCATTTGGGACTGTCGCGGACCTATCAAATCATCACGCTGTTCCCCAAGGACACGCTGCTGCGGAACGTCACGCTGTCGCTGCTCGGCCTTTCGCGTTTGCGCTGGAACCCGCTGTTGCGGCTCGACCGTCAACATGCGCTGATCGCACAGGCGGAAACGGCGTTGTCGCGCGTCGGCCTCGGTCATTTGGCGCATCGGCCGCTCGCCGAAACGTCGTACGGTGAGCGCCGCCGTGTCGAGATCGCGATGGCGCTAGCGCAGAATCCTCGCGTGCTGCTGCTCGACGAGCCGTTCGCGGGCCTTTCGGTCGACGAGCGTCGCGACGTCAAGACGCTGCTGTTCGCGATTCCGCGGGACGTCACTATCGTCATGATCGAGCACGACATGGATATCGCGCTCGATTTCGCCGAGCGCATCACCGTCATGCATTTCGGCGAAGTCGTGGTCGAAGGCACGCGCGCCGAGGTGGTTGCGGACCCACGCACCAAGGAGATTTACCTTGGCGAATGAAGCGCTCGTGCTCGGTGGCATCGACGCCTATTACGGCGATAGCCACGTGCTGCATGGCGTGTCGTTCGCGCTCGGCGAGGCACGTTTGCTCGGGCTGCTCGGCCGCAACGGCGCCGGCAAGACGACGTGCATGAACGTGACGATGGGCATGTTGCGGCCACGCCGCGGCAGCGTCACGTCGTTCGACCAGGTGATTACCGGCCGGGCGCCGGAGGACATCGCGGCCTGCGGCATCGCCCTGGTTCCGCAAGGCCGACGCATTTTCCGCAGCCTGACGGTGCGCGAGAACCTGCTGGTGGCCGCGCGGCGGCCGAAAGCCAATGGCGCGCACGCGCCTTGGACCTTCGACACCGTCTATGCCGCCTTTCCCCGCCTCAAGGAGCGTCAGAACCAGGTCGCCGGCTATCTCTCCGGCGGCGAGCAACAGATGCTGGCTATCGGCCGCGCGCTCATGGCCAATCCGCGCGTGCTGCTGATGGACGAACCCTCGGAAGGTCTGGCGCCGCAAATCGTCGCCGAGGTCATGGCGACCATCCGCCGACTCAAGGAACAGGGGCTTAGCATCATCCTGGTCGAGCAGAACGCCAAGCTGGTGTTCGACATTGCCGACGACATCGTCATTCTCAACAGCGGCCACGTAGCGGTCGCAGGCACCACCAGCGAGTTGCGCCGCAGCGGTGTCGATCTGCATCAACATCTCGGGATTTACTGACCGGCCCACGCGGTGGCCGGCGACGGGACCCGATACCGACTCCATCATCCGCTTTACGGCCGCACTGCAGACGGGTTATGCCGTGACGGTGCCGCCGCGCTTCTGGAGGCGGTCTGCGCCAAGCCGGCGCCGGCCTCCGGCGTGCTCCTCGCGGCACGAGGACGGACCTTGGCGAAGTTTACGTTCCGGTTACTGTCATCGACGTTGCGGCCGAGCAAAGTATGAAAATTGTTGATCGCATTCGCGGCACTTTCGCGATGGCGCGGCCGGCGCTGTCGATTGCCGCTGGTGCCCGGCCAACGCGCAACTGGCACGACGCCCGGTTCCTGCTGCGGGTTCGTTGGCGGGCCTTGTTGCGCGGCCTCGAACGCCGCCATCTGCGCAGCAACGAGATCGCTCTAACAGTGTTCGGCGCTGCGGTCGGCGCCGCCATCGGCATCGGCGTCGTCATCGTGCATCAGATGTCGCAATGGCTGCACGAGATGCTGTTCAAGGTCTCTCCGGATCATTTGCTGAGCGAGGGTTTGGGGTTGTCGTGGTGGCGTGTATTGGCGGTTCCGTGCGTTGGGGGATTGGTAGTTGGGGTTGCGACGCTGGTGATCCGGCGGTTC
>JAGWIH010000298.1 GCA_028866355.1 Alphaproteobacteria bacterium | reverse complement strand
TCGCCGCTGGACAGCTGCGGCCACAACTTTTCGAAGTAGAGGCCGTCGCCGGCGAAATTCGGCCGGAAGCGCGGAAAGAGATGAAGCACGCGCACGGCGCTAGCCACGCTCCCGGCAATGACGCGACACGGCGCTCAAATGTTCCCCGCTCCTTGACGGGTGGCGAGTATGCACTATCGTCCGGCAAAAGCGCACGTTTTGCGCCGCCGGCCGAGGGAGGCAGCCTTGATCACCTTCGACACCAGCCCGGAGCGCTACCGGCACTGGAAGCTTGCGGTCGACGGCCCGGTTGCGACGCTTTCGCTCGACGTCGCCGAGGACGGCGGCCTAGTGCCGGGCTACAAGCTGAAGCTCAATTCCTACGACCTCGGCGTCGATATCGAGCTCGCCGACGCGCTTAACCGCATCCGCTTCGAACACCCGTCGGTCAAGACCGTCGTCGTCACCAGCGCCAAGGAGCGCATGTTCAGCGCCGGCGCCAACATCTACATGCTCGGATCGTCGTCGCACGCCTTCAAGGTGAACTTCTGCAAATTCACCAACGAGACGCGCAACGGCATGGAGGATTCGAGCCGGCACGAAAGTCTCAAGTTCCTCGCCGCGGTCAACGGCGCCTGCGCCGGCGGCGGTTACGAGATCGCGCTCGCCTGCGACGAAATCCTGATGATCGACGATCGCTCGTCGACGATCAGCCTTCCCGAAGTGCCGCTGTTGGGCGTGTTGCCCGGCACCGGCGGGCTGTCGCGGCTTACCGACAAGCGCAAGGTGCGCCGCGATCTGGCCGATCTGTTCTGCACGACGGCCGAAGGCGTGCGCGCCGATCGCGCGCGGCACTGGGGCCTGGTCGACACCGTGGCGACGCCGCAGAAATTCGCGGCCGCGATGAAGGAGCGCGCCGCGGCGCTGGCAGAGACGAGCGACCGGCCGGATGCAGCGGCGGGCGTCAAGCTGCCGCCGCTCGAACGCACGGTCGACGAGATGGGCTACCGCTATCGCTATGTCGAGGTCGTGTTCGATCGTGCCGCACGCGTTGCGACGCTGACCGTCAAGACACCCAACGAGATCGCCGCATCGCCGGCCGCCGCCTTGGCCCACGGTGCGGCGTGGTGGCCGGTGCAAATGGCGCGTGAGCTCGACGACGCCATACTGATGCTGCGGCTCAACGAACCCGAGCTCGGCACCTGGATGGTGAAAACGCGCGGCGACGCCGCTTCGGTGCTTGCCAATGACGCGTTGCTCGCTGACACACGGCACTGGTTCGTGCGCGCGGCGCTCGGCCTGCTGCGCCGCACGTTGCAGCGTTTCGAAGTGTCGTCGCGCAGCCTCATTGCCATGATCGACAAAGGATCGTGTTTCGCGGGCTCGCTGTTCGAGCTCGCGCTCGCGGCGGATCGCTCCTACATGCTCGACGATCCGCAGGCGAACGATGCGCCGCGCGTCGCTCTCGGCGCCATGAATTTCGGCATGGTGCCGATGGTCAACGGTCAGACCCGGCTCGCCAATCGATTCTGCGGCGTCGCCGCGCCGGTTGCATCGGCGCAGAAGCAGATCGGTACGCGCCTGGCGGCCGCCGATGCGAGCGCGCTCGGCTTGGTGACGGCGACGCCCGATGCGCTCGATTGGGACGACGAGTTGCGGATGGTTCTGGAGGAACGCGCCAGCCTGTCGCCCGACGCGCTCACCGCGCTCGAAGCCAATTTGCGCTTCGCCGGCGCCGAGACCATGGCGACGCGTATCTTCGGCCGGCTGTCGGCCTGGCAGAACTGGGTATTTTCGCGGCCCAATGCCGTCGGCGACGACGGTGCCTTGAAGCGCTTCGGCACCGGCGCGCGGCCGCGCTTCAACTGGGAACGCGTCTAGGCATAGAATCAGCCATGGCCATCGACTACCAGGAACGCATCCCCAACAATATCGACCTCGCCGGCAACGCGACGCTGCAACGCGCGCTCGAGCATTGGCAGCCGCGGTTCCTCGATTGGTGGCGCGAGATGGGGCCGAGCGATTTTCTCGAAGCCGAAATCTATCTGCGCACCGCGACGTCGGTCGACGCCAAAGGCTGGGCAAGTTGGGGCGCGGTCAAGATGCCGGACTATCGTTGGGGCATCTTCCTCGCCGAGCCCGAGCCCGATCGCAAAATCGGTTTCGGCGACGTCATGGGCACGCCTGCGTGGCAGCAAGTTCCGGGCGAGCACCGCACGACCTTGCGCCGCTTGATCGTGACGCAGGGCGATACCGAGCCCGCCTCGGTTGAGCAGCAGCGCTTGCTCGGCCACACCGCGCCGTCGCTTTACGACCTGCGCTCGTTGTTCCAGGTCAATGTCGAGGAAGGCCGCCATCTCTGGGCAATGGTCTATCTGCTGCACGCCTATTTCGGCCGCGACGGCCGCGAAGAAGCCGAAGCCCTTCTGGCGCGGCATTCCGGCGACGCCGACCGGCCGCGCATCCTCTCGACCTTCAACGAGCCGATCGCGGACTGGCTGTCATTCTTCCTGTTCACCTATTTCACCGATCGCGATGGCAAGTTCCAGCTGATGAGCTTGGCCGAAAGCGGCTTCGATCCGCTGGCGCGCACCTGCCGCTTCATGCTGATGGAAGAGGCGCATCACATGATGGTCGGCGTCAACGGTGTGACGCGCATCGTCGCGCGCACGCTCGAGGCGATGAAGGAATTAAAAACCGAGGAGCCCGACAAATTGCGTGCCGCCGGCGTCGTCGATTTGCCCACGTTGCAGCGTTATCTCAATTTCTGGTTCAGCTCGTCGCTCGACCTTTTTGGCGCGGAAGTCTCCACCAA
>JAGWIH010000297.1 GCA_028866355.1 Alphaproteobacteria bacterium | reverse complement strand
GTGCAGCATCGGCGTCTCGACCTCGAGAAAGCCGCGCTCGATCAAGAGCCGGCGCATCACCGCGATGATCTGCGAGCGGCGGCGCAGCGTCTGGCGCGATTCGTCGCTCATGATGAGGTCGAGATAGCGTTGGCGGTAGCGCGTCTCGACGTCGGTCAGGCCGTGGAACTTCTCGGGCAGCGGCAGCAGCGCCTTGGCCAGCACGGTCAAGCCGCGCGCGTTGACGGTCAATTCGCCGCGCGGCGTGCGGCGGACGAGGCCCTCGACGCCGATCAGATCGCCGAGGTCGAGGAGCTTGAGAATCGCCATCGCCGCGGGTGCGAGATTGTCCTTGTGGCAGAAGACCTGGATCTTGCCGGTGGCGTCGTGCAGATCGATGAACATGCCGCTGTTGCGCAGAGCGCGGATGCGGCCGGCGACCTTGACCCCGTCTTGGGTTTCGGTGCCCGCGGCAAGATCCTTGTACTTGGTATCGAGCTCGGCGGCGCGCGCATCCGGCGTGAAGCCGCTGGCGTAGGGATCGACGCCGAGCTGCTTCAGCTGCGCCAGCTTATCGAGGCGCTGAGCGCGATAGTCGGTCGCGCTTTTGGCTTCCTGGTTTTGTTTTTCCGCCATGCCGGAACCCTTTGGCGGTTCGTTGTAACGGCTTGGCGGCAAAGCGCAACTAATCCGTGACCAGCGCAGCGGCGTGGAAGCGCGTGAGATCGAGGACGCGATCGTGCAGCGCCTTGAGGCTTTCGCGGTGGCCGACGCTGATGATGGCCGCGTTGGGATGGCGGCTGCGCAGCAAGCGGTAGAGCCGCGCCTCGTCGTCTTCGTCGACCGCCGAGCTTGCCTCGTCGAGGAAAATGAGATCGGGGCGCGCCAGCAGCACGCGGGCGAAGGCGACGCGCTGCTGCTCGCCGAGCGACAGGCGCAATGGCCAGTTCTGATCGTCGGCTAGATGGGCCGTGAGCGCGCCCAGACCAACCTGCTCGAGCGCTTCGGTCATGCGCGTCTCGTCGATCGTGCTGTCGAGCGCCGGATAGGCCAGCGCCTGCTTGAGCGTGCCGAGCGGGAAATAAGGTCGTTGCGGCATAAAGAAGGTCCGGCCCACGCCGAGCCGCACGTCGCCGCGGCCATAAGGCCAGATGCCGGCCGCGGCGCGCAGCAGGGTCGACTTGCCGGTGCCGGACGGGCCGGTGATCAGCAGCGAGCTGCCGGGCTCGACGCGCAACGCGATGCCGCGCGCCAGCGGCGAACCGTCCGGCAGGTCGAGATCGAGATCGCGCACTTCGATGCCGGCGCCTTCGCGCTCGAGCCGGATCGGCTGGGACGCACGCAACCCCGCTTCGATCTCGTCCATGCGCTGCTCGAAGGTGGTGAGACGTTCTGTGACCGCGACCCACGTCGCGATGTCGGTGAAGGAATTGATGATGAACGACAGCGAGCTCTGCACGTTGCTGAAGGCGTCGACCACCTGGAACAGCCCACCCATCTGGATCTGCTTGGCGAAATAGCGCGGCGATACCACGAGAACCGGAAAGATCGCCGCTACCTGCGAATAACCTGACGTGAACCAATTAAGCTTCTTCTGCCGCAGCATGATGCGCCAAAAATTGTCGAAGAGGCCGCCGAACCGCTCGTCGAAGATTTCGCGCTCGGGCGGCTCGCCGCCATAAAGTGCGACGCTTTCGGCGTTCTCGCGCAGCCGAATCAGGCTGTAACGGAAATCGGCTTCGAAGCGCTGTTGCGCGAAGTTGAGCGGCACCAGCGGCCGGCCGATCTTGACCGTCAGCCAGGTTCCCAAGCCGGCATAGATGAGCGCGGCCCAGGCGAGGTAGGCGGGAATGTGAACCGTGCCAAGCGAGCCGAGCGGAATCGCAGCCGGACCCGACAGGCCGACCAGAATGACCATGAACGACGCCAGCGAGACCGCCGAGCTCAACAGACCGAGCGCCAGCGTCGCGACATAGGAGACATAGAGCCGCAGATCGTCGGCGATACGCTGGTCGGGGTTGTCGGTGATGGTCCGGTCGAGCTGCAGCCGGTAATAGCGCCGGTCGCCGAGCCAACGGTCGAGATAATGGCCGGTCAGCCAGCGCCGCCAGCGGATCTGCAGCATCTGCTGGAGATAGACCGCGTAGACCGACATGACGATGCTGGCGGCGGCCAACACGCAGAAGATACCAAGCTGCTTGAAGAACTCGGGCGCGTTGAATTCCTGAAGCGCGTTATAGAACGCGTTGTTCCACGCGTTGATGCGCACCGAGACGTAGACATTACCGAGATTGAGCGCGATGACCGCGATCAGCAGCGCCCAGGCGATGCGCTTTTCCTCGGACGACCAATAAGGCCGTGCCAGGCGCCAGGCGAGGCGGAGCATCGTCCGTCGTTTGCCGTTCATCGCTCTATTCTGCGTGAATTCGCCGGCGCGGGCGCCATCCGGCTATACCGCGTCGCGCGACATCAACGCGCGGCGCGGGCAATCGTCGCCGTCGTGCTGAAGCCGGGCACGATCTTGGCCAGCAGAACACGGCCGCCATAGGATTCGACGATGTCGGCGCCGACCACCTGGTCGTGGCGATAATCCGAGCCTTTGATCAGCACGTCGGGTTTTAGTTCGCGGATGAGATCGACCGGCGTTTCGGCATCGAAGATCACAACCATGTCGACCGGCGCGAGCGACGCCAGCACGGCGGCGCGCGCGGTTTCGTTCTGCACCGGCCGTTCCGGCCCCTTCAGCCGCTTCACCGATGCATCGCTGTTGAGGCCGACCACCAGCCGGTCACAGGCGGCGCGCGCCTCGTTCAACAA
>JAGWIH010000023.1 GCA_028866355.1 Alphaproteobacteria bacterium | reverse complement strand
AAGAGCAATCGCGGCCGCGTCATTGCCGACCTCAGCAGAGCGAGCGGTATCGCGCGCCGGGCAACTCCGCCAAGGCCGGCACGCCCTGAAGATCGAGGATCGGCCGGCCGTTATGTTCGGCCTCGAGCACGGCGATGTCCTCGCGGCTCGCATGTCCGATCACGATCATGCCGGCGCCGTCGAGTGCGCGGCGAAGGTCGGAGATCAGAAACCGATCGAAGTGCGGAATTTCGCGTTCGATGAATTCACGATTCTTGCCGAGCAGTTTGCTGGCGTTGACGTTGCGGTCGAAGATCGCAAGATCGTAGCCCTTGCCGATTAACCGTTCGGCGAGATAGACGAACGGCGAATGGCGCAGATCGTCGGTGCCTGATTTGAAGGCGAGCCCCAAAAGCGCGACCTTGCGGCGGCCCTCGTCGAGAATGGCTTGAAGCGCGCGATCGATGTGCGCGTCGTTCGCCGGCATCACGCTGGACAAGAACGGCAACGCGATATCGCCGGCCTTGGCGAGCGCGACCAGCGCCGAAACGTCCTTGGGCAGGCACGAACCGCCGAATGCGAACCCCGGCCGGAGATAAGCCGGCGAAATGTTGAGCTGCCGGTCGGCGCAGAACACCTTCATCGCCTCCTGCGCATCGACGCCGAGGCTCTTCAGCAGAACGCCGGCCTCGTTGGCAAAAGCGATCTTGACCGCATGAAATGCATTGGACAGGCATTTGACCGATTCAGCAACGCCGGTCGTCGTGCGGATGAACGGCGCCTCGACGCCGCTATAGAGCGCCTCGACCGCTTCGTAACCCGCCGCGCTCGGCGAGCCAGCGATGGTGAAAGGTGGATTGCGGAAATCGCGGACCGAGCACCCTTCGCGCAGGAATTCAGGATTGAAGGCGACGGCAATACCGTTGTCGGCATCCCGACCCGATTTCGCGGCCAGCATCGGCAGCATGCGGCCTTCCGTGGTTCCGGGCGGCACGGTTGAGCGCAACACGACCGTATGTCCGCCGTTTTTGTGGCGCAGGGCCGAACCGATGCCATCGACGACGGCGTCGAGCGCGTCCAGCATCGGCGCACCGGTGCGACCCATCGGCGTGCCGACGGAAATGAGCGAGATGTCGCTTTGCAGGACGGCCGCCGCTGTGTCGGCGATTGCGCGCAAGCGGCCCGCCTTGACGCCGGCGGCGACGGCCTCGTCGAGGCCCTCCTCGACCACCGGCGAAAGGCCGCGATTGATCATGTCGATCTTGGCGGGATTGACGTCGACGCCTATGACGTCGTGACCGAGCTCGGCAAAACACGCGGCCGAAACCGTTCCGACATAGCCCATACCGAATACCGAAATACGCATGCGAAATCGCCCCGCTCGCCGGCGAGAGGCCGGACAGGCGCCATTGAACGGCGATTTTCTTAATTTCGCGTGAGGGCGGCGGATTTATGGTTAAAGAAGCGCTAAGCCGACGGCAGTTCGGACGCGCCGCCGTGTGCCGCCGACCAACTCACGGGATCGTTCAGGAATTTTTCCACTTCGCGCATGGTCGGTGCGTCGAACCGGCCTTCGGCTTTGGCCACCTTGAGCACGTCCCACCAATTGGCGAGCGAATGAAGCTTCACGCCGATTTCGGTCATCAGCTGCTCGCTCTGGGGGAAGATGCCGTAATGAAAGATGACGAATGTGTGCTCGACGATGGCGCCAGCCTGACGCAGCGCCTTGCAGAAATTGACCTTGCTGCGGCCGTCAGTTGTCAAGTCTTCGACCAACAACGTTCGGGCATTCTCGCGCACGTCGCCTTCGATCTGGGCGTTGCGGCCGAAACCTTTGGGCTTCTTGCGCACATATTGCATCGGCAGCATCAATCGATCCGCAATCCATGCAGCAAAGGGGATTCCCGCCGTCTCGCCGCCAGCGATCACGTCGATCGCCTCGAAACCGACTTCGCGCAGGATGGTGGACGTGGCGAATTCGCACAACGTCTCGCGGACGCGCGGATAGAAAATCAGGCGGCGGCAATCGATGTAGACCGGGCTCGCCCAACCGGACGTGAAAATAAACGGCGTCGACGAATTGAAATTGACCGCGCCCACTTCAAGCAGGATGCGCGACGTGATCTGCTGAATGAGCTCGCGATCGGGAAACGTAGCGCCGAAATTCATGGCTTGCGGTCCGCCTAGCTAGTGGCGCGACTTTCTGCGACCCGACGGCGCACGAGTCAAGCGCATTTCGGCCGTCCCGCCGTTGGCGGATCGAGCGATGACATCGGTCAGCCGAGCCGCCGCTCGCGGGCCTTTGAGTGCACGGCTCCAGAGGTCGGCGGCGAGTTTCTCATAAAGCGCAACCGCCTCGGGAGCGGCCGTCACTGTCGCGACCCCATGCCGGATATTCGGCATCTCGCTGATACGGAACGGACTGACCGCCAGGACCGTCTCTCTCTTGGACTGAAAGAGCTGAAACGCCATGTTCGGGAGCATTTCGTCGACCAAGCCGACTTCGATCCCGGGCCGCTGATCAGTCAACAAATGCACGATATTCTCGATCTCGCGCCGCGCCGCCACGCGCCGGCGCATCCATTCGTCGTGCGGAAAACCGAACCGGCCGATGAGGCCAAGTTGCAGAAAACGATCGACTTCGGGGACTGACATCAACGCGACGATCCGCGGTTTGTGAGCAGATTTGCGCGTGGCGAGGATGGCCATAATGGTTTCGATCTCGGCAAGCGCCTCGGGCATCGGATCGCCGGGCGGCAGGGACTCAATCAACATTTGGCGCAGGTGCGTGCTGTAATCGGCAGTCGTGAGCAGAAATGAAATTGGCATGAAACGCGCGATAATCTGATCGGCGGCCGCTTCCAGCTGCCGCATGCGCTCGAAATACGCGCCGGCTTTCGAGTAATACTCGACTCCGACGCCGAGCAGCGACGCGAGCGACGTGTTGAGAACGTGAGCCAGCGCATCAAGCGTCTCGATTTTGACGATCTCTCCCGCCTCCATACGATAGAGTGCAGAGCGAGAGATGTTCAGGCGATGCGCAATTTCCTCGGCCTTCAGGCCGCTGCCCCTGCGGTACGCCTTGAGCCGCCGGCCGATATCCTTACGGCGTGTATCCACGCTCCCCTCGTCGTCCGCATCTTACGTGTGCAGATCGCCTACACCATAGCCAGATGAAAGAGGTTCGTCACGCCGCTTCGACGACGGCATGATAAAGCAGGTCGGTGCCCTTAAGAAAGTCGTCCAACGCCATCGCCTCTTGCGGATTGTGCGAGCCGTGCTCGTTGCGGATGAAGATCATCGCCGACGGCACGCCCTCGTTGGCAAAGATTGCTGCATCGTGCCCGGCACCCGACGGAAGCGTCTCGGTCGGCAAACCGAGACGCTTCGAGAGCCGCAACAGTCTTTCGACCCAAGCGTCGTCCATGCGCGCCGGCTTGGTGTCGAGCCGCCGATCGAATCGGAACTCGACCTTGCGCTTGCTTGCGATCGCGCGACACTCGGTCCGCATCAGGTGATAGAAGGCCTCGAGCGTATCGCTGCTCTGGCTGCGCACTTCGAAACTGAACGTCACCTCGCCCGGCACCCGCGACATCGCATGCTCGGCGGGATTAGTGCCGACAACCCCGACCGTCACCACCAGATCGAGACCGCGTTGCTGCAGGCCGTCCCAATGCTCGTCGAGATGCGTGATTAGCTCGGAAAGGGCGAAGACTGCGTCGCGTCGGAGCCAGCGCGGCACCGCGCCGGAATGCGCGGCCTCGCCGACGCAGTGCACCTCGCGATGACGGATATTGCCGCGAATGCCGGTGACGATTGCAGTCGGAAAGCCCCGGGCGACCATGACCGGCCCCTGCTCGATGTGGAGTTCGAGATAAGCGCCGATCGTAGCCGGATCGAGCAAAGTTTCACCGCGCGCGATCCGCGCCACATCGGCGCCGCGTGCCTGCATCGCTTCGCCAAGCGTACCGTGCCCCGACCGGTTGGTGAGCATCAGGTCCTGTTCGGTCAAGCCGCCAAACAACGCATAAGAGCCGACGCAGGTCTTGCCGTACCAGGCGCTTTCTTCGCCGCGCATCGCGATGAGCTTGACGGTACGCGGCGGCACCGCCTTTTCTTCTTTGATGCGCATCAAAGTTAACAAGCCGGCGACGACACCCGCAGCGCCATCGTAATTCCCGCCCTGCGGCACAGAGTCGAGATGCGAGCCGATAGCGATGAATGGCTTGCCCGCATCGCGGCCAGGCAGCGTCACCACAAGATTGGCCGCCGCATCGAAACTCGTTTCGAGTCCGGCCTGTTCGGCGCGACGTCGTACGATCTCGATCGCCTTCTGCTCGCCAGCACCGTAGCTCTCGCGGCTAACACCGATGCCGCCGGCATCGGCGGTGGCGCGCGCCAGTTCGCGGAACAATCCATCGGCGGCAGCTTGCGGATCGAATGCCGTCTGCGTGTTGTTGGCGACGAGCTTCATTGGCTGGCTTCCCGGCGCCATTCGACATCGGTTTCGTCCGCGCCCGCGCTTAACAGTGCACCGGTTAGCGCCGAAACCTGAGCAAAGCCGCGCCGGTTACAAAATTCTTCGAGCTCGTCGATGACGCGGATCAACGCTGTCGGGTGAACGAAGGTTGCCGTACCGACCTGAACGGCGCGCGCGCCGGCAAGCAGATATTCGACGGCGTCGTTGCCGTTGGCGATACCGCCGCAACCAACGATGTCGATTTTGACCGCGCGCGCGCACTGATAGACTTGGCGAAGAACGACCGGCTTCACCGCCGGACCGGAGAGGCCGCCAGTGATGCTGCCGAGACGCGGACGAAAGGTATCCACGTCGATGGCCATACCGAGAATCGTATTGGCGACGACCACGGCATCGGCGCCGTTCGCCTCGGCAGCGCGCGCGACCTCGGCGATGTCGCCGGTGTTCGGCGTCAGCTTCACCCAGAGCGGCAATGTCGTTGCCGCGCGCAATCGGGCAACGACGCCGGCGGTCGCTTCCGGCGTCATGGCAAAGGCACGACCGTCCTGCTCGAGATTCGGACACGAGACGTTGGCTTCTATCGCCGCAACGCCGGTAACGCCGATCTCGGCGGCCAGGCTAGCGAACCCGTCAGCGGTCGGCGCCGAAATGCTGACGACCAACGGCGGCTTGAAGCGCCGATAGAACGGCAGGGTCTGGTCGATGAAATAGTCGATGCCCTTGGACGGAATGCCGATCGAATTGAGCATCCCGCCGGCGGTTTCGGCGACGCGTGGCGTGGCGTTGCCGGTGCGCAGTTCGCGGGTCACGGTCTTGGTCACGAAAGCGCCGAGACGGTTGAAGTCGATGACGCCGGCCAAGCCATCCGAAAATGTGCCGGACGCCGGCATGACGGGATTGGCAAGCTGCAAGCCGCCGATTTTAACCGCTAAATCTACCACGACATCGGCTCCTGCAAATCGAAGACCGGGCCTTCCCAGCACACGCGTCGGTGCTCGACACCACCCGCCGTGGAACGGAAATCGCGGACGCAGCAGAAACACATGCCGAGCGCGCACGCCATCTGCTGCTCGAGGGCGACTTGACCCGGTATGCCGAGCCCCTTGCCGAGACGCTGGAGCAGCAGCAAGAGACGGTTCGAGCCGCAGGTGAACAGCGCGTCGGCACGGTGCCGCACCGCCAGATCGCGCACAAGCCGTTCGACGTTGACAACGTCGCTGCTGCGGTCGGAATCCGTCACGGCAATCACCTCGGCGCCGTGACCGCGAAACAAATCTACCGACATCACCAGATCCGGCCGCCGCGCACTCAGGATGGCGGTCACTTCGATCCCAGATCGCTCTGCCAGCAGCGCCAGTGGCGCCAGCGTTGCGAGGCCGACGCCGCGGCCAACGACGACGATGTGCCGCCACGTCGGTTCCAGCGTGAAACCGCGGCCGAGCGGACCGAGCATATTGAGACGGTCGCATGGCGCGAGCGTGGCGAGGCCGCGCGTGCCGGCACCGGTCACTTTATAGAGAAATTCGACCCGGCCCTGGGCGTGGTCGGCGGCGTAGACGCTCATCGGCCGCCGTAGAAACGGCGCGGCATCGCCGGATTGCGGACAGAGAAGATGGAAAAACTGGCCTGCGACAACATTGGTCGCCGGCGGCTCTGCCGCGACGACAAGATGCTTGTATTCCGCATTGATCGCCGCATTCGCGATCACAGCCGCGGATTGCTCTGCAATCGGAAAAAGCGAACGCGCAGCGTGGACAGTGTCCATGGCTAAAGACCAAACAAAAAGCGAGCGAACGGCGGCTCAATGCCGCCAGATTACTCGAGCGGAACGCCCTTTCGTTCCGGGATCAGGAATATGGTCGCGATGAGCTCGATCACATAGATGATCGCCAACAGCGCGATGGCAATCGGGAAGGAATATTGCGCCGCGAGGATCGGCACGACGAACGGCCCGAATCCACCGACGCCGCGTCCGAGATTGAACAGGACGTTCTGCGCCGTGGCGCGTGCCGCCGTCGGATAAAGCTCCGACATGAGCGCGCCGAGGCCGCCGAGCATACCGTTGATGAAAAAACCCATCACCGCGCCGCCGATCAGCAGCGCATACGGCGATGTCAATTGCGAGAACACGATTACCATGATCGCGGCACCGATTTGCCACACCATGAACACCGGCCGCCGGCCGATGCGATCCGCCGCGACGCCGAAAAGCCAGATGCCCAGTGCCATCCCGATGATCGTCACGGCGGTCCACACCGCGGATTGCAACAACGGGAAATGGAACTGAGTCTTTAGATAAGACGGCAGCCAGATCATCACGCCGTAATAACCAAAGTTCTGCACAGCGCAGAGGATGAACATGCCGATTGTGACTTTTACGGTCGCCGCGTCCCTGAAGAGAAGGCCGATCGGGAACCCCTGCCGGATGTGGCGCTGAACGAAGATCTCGGGTTCGCCGATCGTACGCCGGACGATAAAGGCGACGACAGCTGGAACGACACCGACCAGGAACATTCCGCGCCAGCCAATATACGGCAGCAGAAACGGCGTGACGAAAGCCGCGATCAGAACGCCCGATTGCCAGCCGAGGCCGACATAGGACGAAACCCGCCCGCGTTGCGATGCCGGCCAGGCTTCAGCGGCCAGTGCCATACCGATGCCGAATTCGCCGCCGAGCCCGAGCCCGGCAATCGTGCGGTAGGTCAGGAGGTCGTAGTACCCGCGCGAGAACGCGCACAAGCCGGTGAAGACAGCGAACAGCAGGATGGTCCAACTCAGCACCCGCACGCGCCCGAAATAGTCGCTCATGACGCCGAAGACGATGCCGCCCGTGACCGCGCCCAGTAACGTGAACGTGAAGAGCGAACCGGCCTGTGGGCCCGACAGTCCTAGCTCGTTGCGAATGGCACCGAGCATGAAGCCGAGGATGAGCAGGTCGAACCCGTCCATCGCATAACCGATGGCGGAGCCGAAAAGCGCTTTCTTGGCGTAAGCGCTCGGAATGTCGGATGCGGCGCTCGCGGCGGCGGAACGGGACGACGATATCGACATGGGAGCCTCACCCAAGTTTACTTTTCGCCATCTTGTGGCAGATCGGTTATGATCGCCTGTCTTAATTTTGGGACGAGCATACCGCGAAGTCAATTGTCCGCAACCGGACCGCAATCAGCCCGGGCGCTTGGCGGCAACGCCTGGATCAGCGCGGCAATCGGGAGCCGGAGGCGCGGATGAAACCAATCCGGTGCGATTTCGGCCAACGGCAGCAGTACAAACGCGCGCTCGTGCATTCGCGGGTGCGGCAGGATCGGAGCGGCATCGCGGATCACATCGTCGTATGCGATCAGATCAAGATCGAGCGAACGGGCGGCGTTCGGCTCGCCGCGCCGCCGCCCGAAATGCGTTTCAATCGCACTGAGTTGTCCAAGCAGCGTGGGCGGATCCAAAACACATTTGATAGCGACGACAGCATTGAGGTAATCGGGTTGATCCGATTTCGGCACGGGCAAACTCCGGTAAAAGCGCGAGCGCGCCACAATCTCGCCGCCTTCCTGTGCGAGGGAACGCAACGCGTATTCAAGCGTCGTGCGTGGCGGTCCGACGTTGCTCGGCAGATTGGCGCCCAAGGCAATCAGGATCATTCGCCGCAAACTTTCGGTAAGCGCGCCCGCTTGACGCCCAAGACGTGGCGGCGGTCAAATGCGCGACATAAAGTCGGTATCATTGAGTGGAGTTACGCATGACATTTTATCCCGAGGAAAGAATTGCATTGTTCATCGATGGCGCCAACCTCCATGCCGCCGCTCGGGCGTTGGGTTTCGATATAGACTACAAACGATTGTTGCAGCTGTTCGGAGAAAAGGGTCGCTTGATCCGTGCCTTCTATTACACGGCATTGATCGAGGATCAGGAATATTCGCCGCTACGCCCCTTGGTCGATTGGCTCGACTACAACGGCTATACCATGGTCACCAAGCCGACCAAGGAGTACACCGACGCGATGGGTCGCCGGAAGGTCAAGGGCAATATGGATATCGAACTCGCCATCGACGTGATGGAGATGGCACAATATCTCGACCATATCGTGCTGTTCTCCGGCGACGGCGATTTTCGGCGGCTGGTCGACGCGGTCCAACGAAAAGGTGTCCGCGTCACCGTGGTGTCGACGATCCGCTCGGCGCCGCCGATGGTTGCCGACGAGCTCCGCCGTCAAGCCGATATGTTCATCGAGCTTCAGGATTTGGCGCCGCAAATCATGCGCCATCGTGACGACGCGGCACCGCGGCAAACTCAAAACGTCACCCAGATGAGCGACAGCGAGGCGTGACCACGTCTTCGGCCCCGGGCGTACCCGGACCGGATTGCGCGCTCTGTCCGCGCTTGGTGGCGTTCCGCGCCGCGCAGCGCGTTGCCGAACCGGCATGGCACAATGCACCTGTGCCGTCGTTCGGCAAACTCGATGCGCAACTCCTGATCGTCGGATTGGCGCCAGGCCTCAAAGGCGCCAACCGCACCGGGCGACCGTTCACCGGCGACTACGCGGGCGTCCTGCTCTACGGCACGCTGATCAAATTCGGCTTCGCGCACGGCACCTATGACGCCCGCGTCGACGACGGCCTGACGTTGGTCGGATGTCGGATCACCAATGCGGTCCGCTGCGTGCCGCCGGCCAACAAGCCCGAGACACCTGAAATTCGCAGTTGCGGCCAGTTCCTTACCGCCGAAATCGCGGCCATGCCGCGCCTCGTTGCGGTGCTCGCGCTCGGTCAGATCGCGCATCAAGCGGTGCTGGCGGCGCGGGGACAAAAGCGCGCGCACTATCGCTTCGCACATGGCGCGATCCACGCCCTGCCGGAAGGCCCAATCCTGGCCGACAGTTATCACTGCTCGCGCTACAACACCAACACCGGTCAGCTCACGCCGGCGATGTTCGAGGCGGTTTTTGCCGAATTGAAACGGCGGCTCATGCCGTCATAATACTGGCGTGCGCAAGATTCTGGTCAGCACCTGCCTGCTCGGCGAAGCGGTGGTTGGCTATCGCGTCCGTTTCAACGACAGCGACAGCCCATGCGTCGATCCGCGTTTCAGGCGGTGGCACGACGAAGGCCGCCTGATCCACATCTGTCCCGAAGTCGCCGGCGGATTGCCGACACCGCGACCACGGGCGCGCGTCGACCTCGACAGCGGCCGGATCGTCACCCTATTCGATGTCGACGTCACCGCCGAATACGACCATGGCGCGCAAGCCGCGCTCGCTCTCGCGAAAAAGTACGGCATAACCCTTGCCATTCTGAAGCAGGCGAGCCCGTCGTGCGGCTCGCGTGAAATTTTTGCGGCGAATTTCATCGATCGGATCCCGGGCGAAGGCCGCACCGTTGCCTTGTTGCGGGCCAACGGCATCAAGGTCTTCGGCGAGGATCAACTGGACGAGGTCGAACGCGAGCTGGCGGAGGACGATCCGTAGCCTAGCCGCGCTCGCGTAAGAGCCGGGCACGCGAACGCTGCCAATCGCGCTCCTTTTCGGCCTCGCGCTTGTCGGCCTTGCGTTTGCCCTTGGCGACGCCGAGCGCGAGTTTGGCGCGGCCGCGTTCGTTGAAGTAGATCGACAGCGGCACCAGCGTGATACCTTCGCGCTTCACCGCACCCAGCAGCCTTGCGATTTCCCGGTTGCGCAAGAGTAGCTTGCGAGGCCGACGCGGCTCATGATTGACCCGCGCCGACGGATAGGCAGGGAAATGCGCGTTCAACAGGTAGATCGCGCCGTCTTTCTCCGCCGCGTAGGCTTCGGCAATGCTGGCAAGGCCGGCGCGCAGCACCTTGACCTCCGTGCCGGCCAACATCAGGCCCGCCTCGATCGTCTCCTGGATCGCGTAATCGTGACGGGCACGCCGATTTTGCGCGACGTATTTCTCGTCGCCCCGCAAGGCCATCGACGGATCAGTTCAACAGCCCGGCCGAGCGCATCGCGTCCTTGACGCGGGCTTGTGCGGCCGATGACGCGGGCACCAGCGGCAGCCGCACCTCGGGTGACGACTTGCCGAGCAGCGACGCGGCATACTTGACCGGCGCCGGGCTGGTCTCGACGAACAGAGCGTCGTGCAGCGCGGCCAACCGCATGTTGGTTTTCATAGCGCCGGCAGCGTCGCCTTTTTCCCAGGCTTCATGCATTTCCGCGCACGCGCGCGGCGCGATGTTCGCCGTGACCGAGATGCAACCATCGCCGCCGTTGGCGCGGAACGACAAAGCCGTCGCGTCCTCACCCGACAAGATGCAGAACGCGTCGCCGCACGTCGCGCGCGTCTTGAGCGGCCGTGCCAAATCGTTCGTCGCGTCCTTCACGCCGACGACGTTCGGCAGCTTGGCGAGGCGCGCCATGGTGTCGACGCTCATATCGACGACGCAGCGGCCCGGAATGTTGTAGATCAGCAACGGCAGATCGACGGCGTCGTTGATCGCCTTGTAATGTTGATACAGGCCTTCCTGTGTTGGCTTGTTGTAATAAGGCGTCACCACCAACGCCGCGTCGACCCCCGCTCGCTTGGCGTGCTGAGTCAATTCGATCGCTTCGGCGGTCGAGTTCGAACCCGTACCGGCGATCACCGGCACGCGGCCACGCGCGGCCTCGACGCATAGCTCGACCACGCGTTTGTGTTCGGCATGCGACAGCGTCGGCGATTCGCCGGTGGTGCCGCACGGAACGACGCCGTGCGTACCCTGCGTGATCTGCCAATCGACGAATCCCTGGAAGGCCTTTTCATCGACCGCTCCGTTGCGGAACGGCGTGATCAGCGCGACCAGCGAACCCTTAAACATACCAACCTCCTGCGACGCGGCCCGTCCGAACCGCGCGATAAGCCAAAATAGCGCCCGTACGCGTCCGAGGGCAATCGCGGCGCGGCCAACGCGTCCGGACCTGACAGCCGTCGCTCCGGCCGCTAATATCCGGGCGGGGAGACCCACGTGGATTGCGTTGCGAAGCGGCGGTTAGGCGTCTGTCTAACCGTTATCACGGCCGGCGCATTGCTGGGCATGAGTGTTGCGCATGCCCAGACCCTCTCGACCAATGACCGCCGCGCCTATCACGCCGCGTTTGCGGATGCGCAGAAGAGCAACTGGAAAGGCGCCGCGCGTGAGGCGGCGCTCGCACACGATCCGTTGCCGCGCGAGGCGCTGCATTGGCTGGCGATCATTAAAGGTGCCAACGGCGCCGGCTTCGGCGAGATCACCCACTTCATCACCACGCACCCGGATTGGCCGGGGCAAAACGCACTCGAAGAGGCCGCCGAAGAAGCGATGACCGGCGTGCCGGACGGCACGCTTGAAGCCTGGTTCACAACCCATCCCCCGATCACTGTCGCCGGCAAATTGCGGCAAGCCGATATCTGGATCGCCATGGGACGCGCCGACGAGGCACAAGCGCACATCCGCGCCGTGTGGATCAAAAGCGACGTCTCGGCCTTTGACGAGCGGTCGATGTATCAGCGCTATCATGAATATCTGCGCGTCGAAGATCACGTGCAGCGGCTCGATCGATTACTGTGGAGCGGCCAAGTTGCGGCGGCACAGCGCATGCTGCCGCTGGTGCCTCCCAACGTGCAATCCGTTGCCGAGGCGCGTATCGCGCTGCTGACGTTTGCCGGCAACGCCGACAGTCTGGTCGACAACGTGCCGGCCGAATACCGCAACGATATCGGCCTGTTGTATGACCGCATCCGCTGGCGCCGGATCAAGAACCTCGACGACGGCGCTCTCGATCTTCTCGTCGTCGCGCCGCCGGACCAAGCGCATGCGACGCAATGGGCGAACGAGCGCCAGATCATGGCGCGCCGCGCCCTTGCCATCGGGAGACCGGACCTCGCGTTCCGCGTCGCCGAGCAGCAACAAGCGTCGAACGGCCAAAATTTCGCCGACCTCGAATTCCTGTCCGGTTGGATCGCGCTGCGCTTTCTTCACCAACCCGACGTTGCCTACGCTCATTTCGTCAAGCTCTACAGCGCCGCAACGTTGCCGATCACCATCGCCCGCGGCGCCTATTGGGCGGGCCGCGCCGCCGATGCGATGGAATATCACCAGCTTGCCGCCGCGTGGTTCGACACCGCGGCTGAGCGCTTCACGACCTATTACGGACAGCTGGCGGCATCGATGCCGGGCGTCGCGCCGGTCAAGGCCGGCCGCGAGCCCCAACCGTCGACGGCGGAAGCCAACGCCTTCAACCGGCGCGAGCTGGTGCGGCTCACGCGTGATCTCGGCGCGGCCGGCGCCGACGAGGTCGTGACGCCGTTTTTCCGCCATCTGCTCGAACAGGCCACGACCGCCGATCAATACATGCTGATGGCGCGTTTGGCGCACGAGATCGACCGCCCCGATCTCGAAGTCGAAGCGGCGAAGCGCGCGAGTTATGCGGGCATCAACCTGATTGCCGAGGGTTATCCAATTCAAACCCTGCCGAAGGGCGGCAATGTCGAGACCCCGTTGCTCTTAGCCATCACCCGGCAGGAGAGTGCGTTCTCGCATGAGGCGGTCAGCCGGGTCGGCGCCCGCGGCTTGATGCAACTGATGCCGCACACCGCCAGCCTGATCGCCAAGGCGCTGCATTTGCGCTTCTCGCAGAAGCGGCTGACGACCGACCGGGGCTACAACGTCACGCTCGGCCGTGCCTATCTCGATCAATTGTTGTCGACATTCTCGGGCTCGTATGTGCTGGCGATCGCCGCCTATAACGCCGGACCGGCGCATGTGAAGGACTGGATGAGTCTTTATGGTGATCCGCGAGCCGAAGGCGTGAATGTGATCGACTGGGTTGAGTCCATCCCCTATTCCGAAACGCGCAACTACGTTCAGCGCGTCCTGGAGAACCTGCAGATCTATCGCATGCGCCTCGGCCAAACCGGCAGCACGTTCACGCTTGCCAGCGACTTGAAACGCTGACATGACGCACGCCGAGCTCAGCGCCATCGATGCCTGCGTCTTCGATGCCTATGGCACGCTGTTTGACGTCGGCTCGGCGGCCAAGCGCTGCACCGATGTCCTCGGCGCCAAGGCCGATGCGCTCGCCGTCCAGTGGCGAACGTCGCAATTGCATTACACGTGGCTGCGCAGCTTGATGGGCCGGCACGCGGATTTCTGGCAGGTCACCGGCGACGCGCTCGACTTCGCAATGGACGCGTTGGGGATCGCCGATACGGCGCTGAGGAAACGGTTGATGGATCTTTATCTCGAACTGTCGGCCTATCCCGACGCCACTGTCGCGCTCACGGCGTTGTGCCAGGCAAATCGCCCGGCGGCAATCCTGTCCAACGGCACGCCCAAGATGCTGGCGGCGGCCGTCAAGTCGGCCGGACTCGCGGCGCTGATCGATCCCGTCCTCTCGATCGAAGAGGTCGGCGTCTACAAGCCGCATCCCCGCGTTTACCAGCTCGCCGTCGACCGGCTCGGCGTCAAGCCGGAGCGTGTCGGCTTCGTCTCGTCGAACGGCTGGGACGTCGCCGGTGCGAGCTCTTTCGGCTTCAGGGCGATCTGGGTCAATCGCGCCGGTGCGAAGACGGAGCGACTGCCGGCCAAGCCGATCGTCCAGATTACCCGGCTCGACGAACTGCCGGCGCTGCTGGGGATTTAGTTATGGCCAGCGATGCGGCAATGCCGACGCCGGACCGGGCGGCGATCGAAGCCGCGGCGCGGCGCCTGGCCGGCCAAATTGTCATAACGCCCCTGCTCACCTCATCGCTGTTGGATGCCCGGGTTGGCCGGCGCATTCTGGTCAAGGCCGAGAATTTGCAGCGCACGGGCTCGTTCAAGTTCCGCGGTGCGCTCAACACGGTTCTGTCGCTCGACGCGGCCGCGCGCAAACGCGGCGTCGTCGCGTTCTCGTCGGGCAATCATGCGCAAGGCGTGGCGGCCGCGGCCCAACAACTCGGAATCCCGGCGACAATCGTCATGCCGGCCGACGCGCCGGCGATCAAGACGGCGAACACGCGCGCCTATGGCGCGACCGTGGTGCCCTACGACCGGCAGCGCGAGAGCCGTGAGGCAATTGCCGAGCGCATTGCTCGCGAGCAGCAAGTGGCGCTGATTCCGCCATTCGACGATCCGCGCGTCATCGCCGGACAGGGTACCGTAGCGCTCGAGATCATGCGCCAAGCGACGGAGCTCGGTTGCGTGCCAGAGATTATCATCGCGCCGTGCAGCGGCGGCGGTCTGGTCGGTGGGATTGCGCTCGCCGTTGCCGGCGCACAGCCGGCAATTCGCGTCTACGCCGCAGAGCCCGTTGGCTTT
>JAGWIH010000296.1 GCA_028866355.1 Alphaproteobacteria bacterium | reverse complement strand
ACGTCTCGATGCTCGAAGGCGTGGTGCAGCGCGGCACCGGCAGGATCGTTTCGTCGATCGGCAAGCCGTTGGCCGGCAAGACCGGCACGACCAATGAATCCGCGGATACGTGGTTTGTCGGTTTCTCGCCCGATCTGGCGGCCGGCGTTTACGTCGGCTTCGACCAACCGAGAAGTCTCGGCAAGCATGAGGTCGGCGCGACCGTCGCGGCTCCGGCCTTTCGCGACTTCATGGCCGCCGCCCTCAAGGGCAAACCGGCGATCCCGTTCCGGATTCCACCGGGCATCGAGCTCGTCCGGATCGACGCACACACCGGGCGGCTCCCGACGCCCGGCGACCGCAGCGTGATCTGGGGCGCATTCAAAACCGGTACGGAGCCAACCAACGAGCCCGGCCAGGTGGTAAGCGGCAACGGCATAACGCTCGGCGTCGGCGATTTTGCGCCGATCAATGGTGCGGCTGGCGATCAGGCCGGCGGCGGCGTGGCGCAGCCGGGTCCCCGCAGCGGCACCGGTGGTCTATACTGATCCGCGATTTGTCTATCTCTTTGAGGTCCACCGATGCGTGCTGAGATCGAAGCGATTGCCGAGGAAATCCGCCGCGCCTTGGCGTTGCTGCGGAGGCATCTTTGACTGGGATAAGTCCAACGCACGGTTGACCGAACTAAATATGGCGGTCGAAGCGCCGGATTTCTGGAACGATTCCGCACGGGCGCAGCAGTTGATGCGCGAACGCACGCGTCTTGAAAAGGGTGTCGGCGGTTATCGTCGCATCGAGCAGGAATTGACCGACACGCTCGGCCTCGCCGAGATGGCGGAGTCCGAAGGCGATCAGGCGATGCTCGACGAGGCGCAGAAAACGCTCGCCCGATTACGCGACGACGTCCACGCGCGCGAACTCGACAGCCTGCTGTCGGGTGAGGCCGACGGCAACGACGCCTACCTCGAAGTACATGCCGGCGCCGGCGGCACCGAAGCGCAGGATTGGGCGGAAATGCTCCTGCGGATGTATATCCGCTGGGCCGAACAGCACGACTACAAGGTCGAATGGATCGAGGAAAGCGCGGGCGAGGGCGCCGGTGTCAAATCGGCGACCGTCCGCGTCATGGGCGAGAATGCCTATGGCTGGCTCAAGACCGAAAGCGGCGTGCACCGATTGGTGCGTATCTCGCCCTTCGACGCGAATGCTCGGCGCCAGACCAGCTTCGCGTCGGTCTGGGTCTATCCGGTGGTTGACGACAAGATCAATGTCGACGTGCAGGACAAATTCCTGCGCGTCGACACCTACCGCTCGTCCGGTGCCGGCGGTCAGCACGTCAACAAGACCGACAGCGCCGTGCGCATGACCTACGCGCCGCCGGGGCAGGAGCCGGTCGTCGTTGCCTGCCAAAGCGAGCGTTCGCAGCATCAGAACCGCGCCAAGGCGATGGCCATGCTCAAGGCGCGCCTCTATGAGAACGAGCTGCAAAAACGCGAGGCCCAGGCCGCGGCGATGAACGCGACCAAGACCGATATCGGTTGGGGCCACCAGATCCGGTCGTACGTGTTGCAGCCGTACCAGATGGTCAAAGACCTGCGGACCGGCGTCGAAACCGGCAATACCGGTGCCGTGCTCGATGGCGATCTCGACCGGTTCCTGAAAGCGTCGCTCGCGGCCCGCATCAAAGGAGCCGATGCCGCCGCCAATCCGTCGGTCGCGTCCTAACGGGAATTCCTTAAGTAGTTGAAGCCGTTAGTGGATTTCCAAACGTCGGATACAACCTATGGGTGTCCAGCTTGTCTCAAATCTGAGACAGATTAACCACAAATGAGTCATGGAATCCAATGCGTTAACTACGACTCCTACTACCATATTTCATAATGATGTGCTAAATAACCCCTTAATCGGGGATATTCACCAAAAGCCATTCCGTGTCAGCGGTCACAGGGGAAATCATCGCCGGCGCCTCGTTCGGCGCCACGACGTTGCGGGACTCGGCACAGCGACTGCTGCGCCGGCTTCAGATCATCGGGAAACTAAACCCAAGCAACGCGACACCGGCGACCATCAAATCACCGCCCCAACGCTCGAGTTGGACTTGGCGGACGGGAAACCTTGCCGCCGCGAGCGCGGCAATCGCGCCGAGCGCGATCGCGATCATTCCAAGGATGAGAAACACCGTCGCCTCCGTGTGCGAAGTCAGCCGCCCTGTTATGCAACGGGGGGGTAAAGATTCGGTTTCGCCGCTGTTCGGCGCTTTGGTCCTGCGCGATCGCGCGAGTTCGTGAAGCAGGGACGCCTAGGATTTATGCGGACTAATCGAATCAATTTTAGGCGAATTGTATTGGCCGTGACCGGCCTCGTGTTGGTGCCGGGCGTCGCCGACGCGCACGTCAAATGGTTCTCTCATTATTCGGTGCCGCAGCAGCCGTTGCCGCTGCATCAGGTCTTCGACCCAATTTTCTGGCAGTTCAACGTTACCGCCGCGATCATCGTGCTGGTGCTCGGGCATCTCGAGCGTCAGCAGTTCGGCGGGGTGATCCTTCGGTCGCTCGACCGGCTTGGCGCCGGCCTGAAGCCGAAGATCGAGGCCCTCTATCGCGGCGGCGGCGCCTGCTTCTTCGTCGCGTTGTGGGTGTTGGGCAACGTCATCATGACGCCCGAACTCAAAACCGATTGGCAGGTGATTCCGTGGCTTCAGCTCGGGATTGCGATCGGCATGTTCTGGCGGCGCACGCTGCCGCTGTCGGCGCTCGGCATCGCCTTCCTCTACGCCTACGGCGTCTACGCCTACGGCATCTTCCACATGCTCGACTATCCGATCTTCCTC
>JAGWIH010000295.1 GCA_028866355.1 Alphaproteobacteria bacterium | reverse complement strand
GCACAGGCGGCAAGTTGCCGGTCGGCTTGCCATTGCAGGAATGCGTGATAGCGCAGATCGCGCGCATGGCGTTCGGCAAACTCGGCAACGGCGGGCGCCGCCGGGTCGCGAAATTCCGCTGGCCAATTCATCCAATCGGGCCCGAAACCGGCGAGCGACGATAATGCCTGATAGAGGGCGAACCGCCGGAGCGGCGCGCCGCGGAGGCGCACGAAAACGCCGAAATCGCGCACCGCGGCGTCGCGCGGCGCCGTCCGCATGCGGCGTTCGAACGCCTCGAAGACCACGCGAAAGATACTGTGCTTAACCGCGGCGATTTCGGGATAGTCGACCGTCGGCCGTTCGCGCTGCGCCGTTAGCAGCGCCTGGAAGCGGTGACCGCCGATTGCGGCGCGCGCCACACCGGCATCGGCATAACCGGTCATCGCCAGCGGATCGAGATAGAGCACGTTGAGGAATTCGCGGCTCGACGGCGAATAAGGGCTGATGCGCGCCGGATCGGCGGCATAAACCGCGTGCAGCGGATTGACGCCGACGAAATCCGCGCCGGCGGCGGCGGCGAGTTCGACCAGGTGCCACAGATCGGTGAAGTCGCCGATGCCCCAGTTACGTGCCGAGCGCAGGCTGTAAAGCTGTGCCGCAATGCCCCAGCCGCGCTGCCAATCCGGCATGAAACAGCGGGTATGACGCGGTGGCGCCGTCGTCGTGCGCGCGTCGTGATGCGAGCGCTCGAGCGCCGCAACCAACCGTGACACGGCCGCGTCCGACAAACGATGGTGATGGCCGAGCGCGTCGTCATAGTCGCGCTCGATCAGGTCCTTTACCGTCGCGCCGCTTTCGCTCATGGTCCGGCCTCGGCCAGCGTCCAGATCACGGTCCAGGGTGGCAGCGTTGCCGCATTCACATTCCGGCCCCACAGAATACGGCCAGTGGCCGACCGAACCGGCGCGGCTGTTGCGGCGGGACCGAGGTTGGCGACCAGCGTCAGCGTGCTGCCGTCGCCGAGCCGCCATGTCACGACCAGCCGGGTCGCTTCGACGGCGTATCGGGCGCCGCGCGTTCCGGGAAGCCGCGGCACGATTTCCTGCCGACGGATGTCGAGCAAGCGCCGAATCACCGGCGTTGCAGGAGGGTGCGTGCCGAGTTGGCTCGTCGTGAAGGTCTCGAGCGCGACCGGGTCTGGGATCGCCGCCATCGCTTCGCTTGTGGCGAAGGCCGAGAATTTCGCGAACTCGCGCCGTCTTCCATCGCGCACCGCGGCGCCGAGCGCGCCGGCGAAATCGCAGAAAAACAGGAACGGCGCGGTGGCGTCCCACTCTTCGCCCATGAACAACAGCGGTGGCGACGGGCTGAGGAGCAGGATCGCGGTCGCCGCCTCAAGCGCCGTGGGCTCAGCGAGCGTCGTCAGGCGCTCGCCGAACGCGCGATTGCCGATCTGGTCATGGTTCTGGAGGAAGTTGACGAACGCCATCGGCGGCAGGTCGCCGCTCGCTTCACCGCGTGGCGCGCCGCGATAGGCGGAGGGCTCGCCCTGGAAGGCGAAACCTTCGGCCAGCGCGCGGCCGAACTTTGCGATCGGATCGACCGCGAAGTCGGCGTAGTAGCCCTCGGTCTCACCCGTGAGGATGACGTGCGCGGCGTGATGAAAATCGTCATTCCACTGGGCGTTATAGGCGGCGATCCGATCGTCGGCATCGCGACGCAGGTAGGTTGCCCGGTTGGCGTCGTTTTCGAGAATGAGATGGACGTGACGATCGGCCGGAACCGCCAGGCGGACGCGCGCCGCCAACTCTTCGAGAATGTCAGGCCGGCTGTTGTCACGAATCGCATGCACGGCGTCGAGGCGCAGGCCATCGAAGTTGAATTCGAGAATCCAATAGAGCGCGTTGTCGATGAAGAAGTCGCGGACCGGCCGCGCGGTGAAATTGATCGCCGGGCCCCAGCCAGTCTGCGCGTCGGTGAAGAATCCGGGCGCATAGAGACCGAGATAATTGCCCTCGGGTCCGAAATGATTGTAGACGACGTCGAGGAAGATCATCAAGCCGAGCCCGTGCGCCGCGGCGATGAAGCGCTTGAGCGCGGTCGGCGTGCCGTATCGCGAATCCGGCGCGAAGGGCAGTACGCCGTCGTAGCCCCAGTTGCGTTTGCCCGCGAAATCGGCGAGCGGCATGAGTTCGATGGCCGTGACGCCGAGCGCCGCAAGCCGTGCGAGATCAGCTTCGACCGCGGCGAACGTGCCTTCGCGCGTGTACGCGCCGACATGCAGCTCGTAGATGACCGCTTCGTGCCACGGCCGGCCGCGCCACGCTGTGTCGGGCCAGTCGAAGGCTTCCGGATCGATCAACGCGCTCGGGCCATCGACGTCACTCGGCTGAAAGCGCGACGCCGGATCGGGCACGGTATGGGCGTCGTTGACGATGTACTGATAGGCGGTGCCGGCGAGCAGATTCGGCACGCGCAGGGCGTACCAGCCGTCGTCGGCTGGACTCATGGCGAAATCACGCCGCGTCTCGGGCAGATGCAACGTGATGCGCCGCGCCGCGGGTGCCCAGAGGCGGAACGCCGCGCCTTGCGCGTCAAGCGATGCCCCGAACGCCATGCGATGCTGGCGTCGCACGGCGGGCTATGCCCGCTCGCCGACGAGCGCCATCAACGATCGCGGCTGTACGTTCAGCCGATCGGCGGGTGCTAAAACGGCATTGCCGAAGCCGCTGTCGGCGGCGGTGTCGATCTGCACATGCCAGGCTTTGATATTGGGAGTTTCAGGCAGGGTGAACTCCACGGCCTCGCTGTGGGCATTCATCAAGAGCATCAGCGGCTGGCGCGTCGCGTCGAACA
>JAGWIH010000022.1 GCA_028866355.1 Alphaproteobacteria bacterium | reverse complement strand
GGCGTTCGAGCAATTCAGCTTCGCCGGCGGAAACGAACAGGGTGGCGTCGAACTCGCTCGCGGCACGGCGTTCGAGCGCCAGCAACCGACGCGCTTCGCGTCGATAAAGCGGCGCCAGTATGCCGCCGGCAGCGGCATAGCCGCGCCATTTCTCGGAATCGAGATCGACCATGTCGATGACGCGGCGCCCGAACGCGAGACCCGTGACATAAGGCGCCATCGCCGAGCAGTAGACGAAGGCGGAGTGCGGCGCGAACTTGGCCACCGTATCGTCGATCCAGGCCATCAGTTGACGATCGCGGAAGTAGCGCGCGCTCATCGCTTCGCCAGTAGCGAGCGCGGCGAGGCTGCGGACGCGCCCTTGCCACGGCCGCAGCGGTAAGGCGCAAACGCTGGCGCAGATCTGTCGCAGCACGGGAACGTGCGCGACGTCGCGCGGATCGTCGTAAAAAGCGCCGAGGTGGACGCGGTGCGTTGCCGCCAGGTGGCGCAGGATCGGCCAAGACCGAATCTTGTCGCCCTTGTCGGGCGGATAAGGCAACCGATGGGCGAGGAACAACAGGTCGGACACGGTGCTACTCCCGCCGCCCTAGATCGCAGAAAACCCTCAACGCTTCGCTAAGGATTGACCCAAGTCTTTGGTAAACAAGCCGATTTTTCATCGGCTTGGCCCGAGAAAGACGCCGTCCATGCGGTCCCAGGCGAAATCGGCAAGCAGCCGTTCGAGCCGGCCGTACATACGGCCAAGATTGAGGTAGTGGCGGAAACGCGATTTGGCCGAGAGGCCGGTGACGCGCGGCTGGGCGGCGTCGATCTCCCACGGATGCATGTAGAAGATCGCCGGCCGGTTCTCGATCCGATTGACCCGGCGGAACGCGGTGCGCGACACGCTATAAGGCAGAAGCCGGAAAAAGCCGCCGCCCGACGCCGGCAGATTGCGGCCGGCGACGCGAACGGTGCTGAGCGGCACTTCGAGAACGGCGCACGGATTGGCACGGAACGGCCGGCGCGGCGCCGTCGGCATGCCATAAAGGTCGTGCGCAATCGGATAAACGCTCGAGCTGTAAACGAAGCCCGCGGCGGCGAGCTCGTCGAGCGCCCAGAGATTTTTGACGCCGATCGAAAAGGTTGCGGCGCGATAGCCCTTGACCGAAGTCTGGCCGATATCCTCGAGCAGCGCCTTACTGCGACGGATGTCGGCGGCGAACGCGTCGCGGCTCTGCCGGTCGGCGCGGATGTGGCTGAGACCGTGGCTTGCCAACTCGTGGCCGAGCGCGACGATGCGACGGACCATCGTCTTGTGCCGTTCAGCGATCCAGCCAAGCGTGAAGAAGGTGGCCTTGGCGCCGCTGGCGTCGAACAACGCCAGCAGGCGATCGACGTTGGCTTCGACGCGGGACGGCATCGTCTCCCAGGCGCCACGCGGCACCGCATGCGCGAGCGCCTCGACCTGGAAATAATCCTCGACGTCGACGGTCAGCGCATTGACGATGCGACCGTCGCGCCGCTTGACGGGCGTATCGCGGTCGGTGACGACAAGCCCATCCATCGCCGTGTTCCTAGAAGACCTTGCGCAGCGTGGCGACTATGGAGTTGCGATAGAAGTTCGGGCCGCCCGACACCGAATCGACGTAGGCGAAGTTGTAGTCGAGCGAACCGAACAGCGTTTGCGAGAATTGGTGGTTGAAGCCGAGCGTCGCGTTGAACGTGTGCGTGTGCTGCGAATCCTGGAGGAAATAGCCGGTATTCACCGTCATGGTGGTGAGCGGCGTCATCTGCCGGTCCCACTCACCGACCACGCCATTCATCGAGTCATTCGGCACCAGACCGGTAAGCGAATTGAATTCCTGGTGGATGGTCGTGAGGGTGAAGCGGTTCGGCTGAAGGTCGGTGACCAGGCTTGCCTGGAAGGTGCGCAGCCGTTCGACGTCGTTCTGCAGGCTGAATTCGTTGTTGTTGAGCGAGATCGGCAAGCCGGTGGTGGCATCGAGCACCGTGCCATTCGGTCCCAGCACGGCACCGCTCAAATTCTGCAGGATCGCCTGCTGCGGCGTCGTGACGACTTCGGAATAGCTGGCGTACGCCGTCGTGATCGGCGTCAGCGCGTAACGCAGGTCGCCGTTGAATGAATCGGCGCCGTCGCGATGCCCATAATTCAGCTCGACGCGCGCATAGGTGCCTGGCTCGTAGATGAACCCGGCGTACCAAGTCGGCTCGCTCAGATTCTCCGACGGCAGCTCCGAGAAATCGAGCGTCTGCCAGCCACCGGCGCCGACCAGAGCGAAGGATTTGGTGACGTGGAACTTAATCTCGTCGGTCGCCAACCCTTCCTTATTCGAGCCCGTGCCGCCGCTGACGTCGGTGCGCTGTCCGTCGAGCGTGACGGTATTGCTGAAATACTTGCCGATATCGCCGGTATCGAGCGTGCCGCGAAGCTCGTTGTGGGTCGCGGCCGTGATCGGCGCCAACGTACCGACACCGACGAGGCCCGACGTGGTTTGGCCGGTGGCCGCGGTCTGCCCGGTGAACCAGGTTTGGCCGAAGATGTAGCGCAGCTCGCCATCGCCGAACGTGTCGAACGAATGCCGCAGGACCGGGCTGGCTTCGAGTGCGTAGGTGCTGGTGCGGTTCGACGTGGTCAACTGATCGGTCGGGATCGAGCCGAACGCGCCGGTGTGCGCGGTATCGAAAATCGTGCCGCGCAACTCGACAGCCGCGGCGTCTGGCACCAGCGTCGCGATCGCGGTGCCGAAGAGATTTTGGTCTGTATTGTCCTGGTCGCTGGCGACCGCGAATTTCTGCATGCCCACCGAATAGTCGAGATTGCCGACGAGCCGGGGCCCGTCAGCCGCGACGTAAATGCCGGGTGTCAGTGTCGTGATCAGATCGGCTTGCCGGCCGGTCTGCGCGTTGCGGACGTTGTCGGTGAGCTCTTCACGCAAATCGACGCGCGGCGTGACCTGCCACATCGGCGGGCCTTTCGGCGGCAGCGTGGAGGGTTGATCGCCTTCGTTCGGCGCCGCCGGCTGGTCGAGATTCTGCCGCAGGCCTTGAGCGTAGATCGGCGGGACCGGACCTTGGCCCTGATCGTCGACCGGACCTAGCGAGAGCTGGGCCGCTGCCGGGGAAGCAATCGCGACAACCGCGATGAACCCCGCAACGACGACCGGCAACCGAATGATGCGCATTCTGCTCTCGACCGAAGGCACGGCATGGGAAGGATCAGTAATCGGAATAAGCGCCGAACTGATCGGCCGCGGAGGTGCGGACCTTGTTGAGCAGCAGGCTGACGTTCGGGCACGCGCTCAACAAGCCAACTGCGGATTCCAGCTCTTCCTGCTGGGTGTGATCGGCTTCGACGACGAGGACGGTCTGACCGACGAGACTGGCGAGAATCGCCGGGTCGCTCGACGCCAAGACCGCTGGCGCGTCGAACACGATGAAGCGGTCGTTATAGCGCTGCGTCATCTCTTTGAAGATCGCGCGTGCGCGGCGGCTCGACAGCAGCTCGGGCGCGCGGAAGTTGGGCGAGCCGGCCGACATCACCGTCAGGTTCGGCAGGTTGGTGCGCAGCACCACCTCGGAAAAATCGATGTCGGGATTGCCGAGCAGATCTGTGAGGCCATAGCTCGCCGGAATGCCCATCATCTCCTGCATCGCGTGATGCTTGGTGTCGAGGTCGATGAGCAGAACCTTGAGATCCTGCTCGGTCGCGAGCGACAGCGCGATATTGATGGCCGTGAACGTCTTGCCTTCGCGCGGGCGCGTCGACGTCACCATGATGACGCGATTACGGTTCGCCAATTCGTCATCCGGCTCGTCCATGTACTTGGCGACGAGTTGGCGTTTGACGATGCGGAACTCTTCGACGACGCGCGAGCGCTGCGCCGACGGCACCGAGATGCCGCAACGCGCCAGGCTACCGCGATCGATCGACACCTGACGGCTATAACCGGGCGCCGGCGGGGCCATCGACGGGCCTTCGACATCGCGCGCGTAACCGTTCATCGCCGGCCGTGGTGCGGCTTGGGCGTAGCCTGCGGCCGCATAAGCTGCGTCGTACGCCGGCGCGGGCGCCGGCTGGTGATAGGCCGCGGCGGCCGCGCCGTTGGCGACGGCCATCTGCGGCTGTTGCGCATAAACCGGCTGCGCGTACGGCGCCTGGTAGGCACGCGGTTGCGGCGCATAGGCCGGCGTCTGCGGCATCGGCTGCGGCGCAGGGGCTTGCTGCTGATAAACCGGCTGCGGCGGGACCGCCGCCTGATAGGCCGGCGCATATCCGTTTTCGGCGTAAGCGGCCGGAGCGTAGGCGGCTTGCGGTGGCGCCGGCGGCGGCGCTACCGGTGGAGCCGGCGCGCGCGCTTTCAGATGCGCGGCGGCGCGCTCGATCAGCTTGCGCGAGGTTTCGTCAATCATCAGCCGAATCCTCCGGGAATGGCGTGGTGCACTCCGAACGTCATCAAGATGATGACGCCGTACAGCATCATCAGTGCGATTGCCGAAGCACCGAACCCGGCCAGTTCCATCACCGATTGGCTGCGCGACTTGAACAGCGAGACATAGGACACGCCGCCCAGCACAGGCAGGCCGAGGCCACGCAAGCGATTAAGCGACGCGAACGAACGGTCGATCTGCGTCAGCAGGATGGGAATACCCAACCCGCCGAGAATGCCGGCCAGCAGAACCGCCGAGAACAGCAGCGGACGGTTCGGCGCGATCGGATTCAACGGCACCTGCGGCGCGTCAATCACGCGGAATTGAATCTTGTTCGCCTGCGTGTCGGCGGCCTGCGACAGGTTGGTCGCCTCGCGCCGCTGCAGCAACTCGTCGTAGTTCCGCTTGAGGATCGTGTAATCGCGGTCGAGATCCTGGTACTGCGCTTCGACGCCCGGCGACGCCTTGGCGGTGGCTTCCGCGCGATTGAGATCGGATTGCGCTTGATCCAGACGGCGCTGATCGGACGCCACCTTGGCCTGCGCGTCGAGCAGACGGATGCGCACCTGGTCATAGACCACCGGCGAAACTTTGGTCTTGGTTCCCGCTGCCGCGTGACCGCTGGCGGTTGAACCGGTCTTTCCGATTTGGCTGGTGAGCGCGGCGATCTGCTGCTTCACCGCGATCACGTCAGGATATTCGTCGGTGTAGCGGGTGCGCAGCTCGGCGAGCTGACGCTGAAGCTGGGCAAGCTGCTGCTCGGCCGCGCCCGGCGAGGCCGCAACGGCGTTCGTGTCGGCGCCGGCGCTCGGCACCAGGCTGTCGAGCTCGCGCTGCAATTCGTCGCGCCGTGCCGTCGAATCCTGCAGATTGTCGTGAAGCGTCTGGACCTGATTGCGCATTGTGTCGATCGAGCTGGCCGAAGCCGCGCCGTTCAACACGTCAAGATGCTGCGCGCGGAAATCCGCGCGGCGCTGCTCGGCAGCGCGCAGCTGCTTTTCGTAAAGCGCGAGCTGGTCGGTGAGGAAGCGTTGCGCGTTGTCGAGCTCGGTGCGCTGCGTGCCGGTGGTGCTTTCGGCGAAGATCGTCAGCAGGCTCTGTACGACATTGCGCGCGGTCTGCGCGTTGGTGTCCTGATACGAAATCGCGAACAGATTGTGGGTCTGTGGCTGGATGACGATCTTCTGCATCAACGACTGGATCAGGGCGTCCTTGTCGGCCTGCGTGTGCACGCGGCTGTCGAGGTCCGCCATATGGATCAACTCTTCCATGTTCGGCCGCGACAGCAGCGTGCGTTGCAGGACGTCGAGCTGCTGGGCCGGGTCGACGTCGACGGCGATGCCGCGCAGCAACGGCGTCAGCAGCTGGTCGGCATCAACATAGATGCGGGTGTACGATTCATAGCGGTTCGGCAGCATGGCGATTGCAGACCAGCCGATGATGCACACGGCCCAGGCGGTGAGCGCGGTGATCCATTTGCGCCGCCAGATCGCGTGCAGATATTGGAAAATAAGACTGGAGAGGGATTCCATGGGGTGCCTTGTTGCGCCTATCGTGCCGGTCGCCGACTAGAAGTACCGCTGCGGGATGATCACGATGTCGCCCGGACGCATCGCGATGTTGTCGCGGACGTCGCCATCGTTGACGAGGCTGTCGAGGCGCGCGTGGATCGTTTGGTGTTGGCCGTTGAAATTGCGCACGATGACCGAACGATCGCCGGCGGCAAACCGGGTGAGACCGCCAACCTCGATCATCACGTCGAGGATGGTCATGTTCGACCGATAGGGGATCGCCTGCGGCTTGGCGGCCTCGCCGATCACGCGGATCTGTTGCGAGAACGGACCGACGAAGCTCGAAACGATGACGGTGACGTTGGGATCCTTGACGTAAGCCTTGAGCCGCTCGGAGATGTCATGCGCCAAAGCAGACGGCGTGCGGCCGAGCGCCGCGACGTCCTGCACCAGCGGAATCGAAATCTTGCCGTCCGGACGGACCGGCACCTTCACCGACAGTTGCGGATTCTGCCAAACGAAGATGTCGAGGTTGTCGCCCGGACCGATGAGGTAGGTGTCGGAATTGGGGTCGATCGTGCCGCCCTGTGCGCCCGCATAAGCTGACGCGGACTGGTCACCCGGCGTGGCCGCCATCGGCGTCGCCGCGGCCGGCGGTTGGACCGGCATCGTGCCGGCCGATTGCGCGGCCGCCATCTGCGCCGTCATCGGACGCGGCGCTGCATACTGAGCCTGCTGTGCTTGGTACTGCGCCTGCTGCGCCTGATATTGGGCCTGGTACTGCGCCGGATTCGGCGCCGGCAACGGCCGATCGTTCATGTTCGGCGGAACGCTCAACGGCGGTTGCGGCGGAGCGTAATAATTCTGCGAATAGGATTGCGGATTGGGATCGGAATTGCCAACCACGCGGTCGCTCAGATCGGTCAACGCGCTGCAGCCTGCAAGCAGAACGAGCGCAAGCACGAAGGCAGATTGGTAAATCTGGCGCAGCACCGGAATGACTCCCCACATCCGAGACATGCCCGCCTGGCATCTGGCTGCCGAGCACGGGCCGTGGCGTTTGCAGCCTGCCGTTCAAACGGCTACGGCGGGCCACTCACACGTGGGGTAACCGTACCGGTAAAATCTTACCGAAACGTTGACCTGATTTAAGTATTACTTTTGGGCACTGCACAGTTTGCGTAAATAAAATCTAAAGACAGCGCTGTCACTCTCCATGTCATGACCCAAAATAAGGGGCGGTGTGTGGACCGCGTGACTTCGGCGTTGCGCGATCCGGCGACCATTGTCGCGTGGAACGAAGGCGATTGGGATCGTGCGGTGCGCGAGGCGCGCCGTTCCGGTCTCCTTGCTCGCCTCGGACTCCTGATCGCCGACCACAACCTAGAGTCGCATGTACCGTCGCGCGCCCGGCCCCACCTTGAAGCCGCGAGCATTTTGGCGCGCAAGCACGGCGACGATGTGACGCGCGAACTGCGCCACATCCGCACCGCGCTCGGCGGTGCTTCGTACCCGGTGATCTTGCTCAAAGGTGCATCCTATGTCGCAGCCGGCTTGCCCGCCGCCGCCGGCCGGTTGTTCGGTGACATCGATATCTTGGTGCCGCGCGCCGCGATCACTGACGCTGAAACCGCGCTGACCGCGCGCGGCTGGTGCGGCGTCAAACAAGACGATTACGACCAGCATTACTACCGCCAATGGATGCACGAGATCCCGCCGCTGCAGCACCGCACCCGACGCACGACGGTCGACGTCCATCACACCATCGTTCCGCCGACCGGACGTCACGCCGTCGACGCGCGCCGGATGATCGATTGGGCGATTCCGGCGCCCAACGCGCCTGGATTTCTGGTGCTGTCGCCGCCCGACATGATCCTGCACGCGGCGGTACATCTGTTCGACGACGGCGAGTGGACGAACGGTCTGCGCGATCTCGACGATATCAATCGTCTGCTGCGGCATTTCGCATCGCGCGGCGATTTCTGGCCGATGTTGGTGACACGCGCCGTACAGCTCGGCCTCGAACGGCCCCTCGGTTACGCGTTGCGTTACGCCGCACGGCTGCTGGGCACGCCCGTGCCGCAGGACCTCCTCACCGGCGCCGGTTTGCGACCGCCGCCGGCACTGACCTTGCGCTGGATGGACTGGGTTTTCGTCCACGCGCTGCGGCCGGCGCATGCCAATTGCGCCCTGCCCGGCACGCGATTGGCGTTGTTTTTCCTTTATGTTCGCGCTCACAGGCTGCGGATGCCGCTCCGGCTGCTGTTACCGCATCTGTTGCGCAAAGCGGTCGTCAAACGACTCAAACCGGCGACGGCGTGAACGATCGTGGAATCTCCGATCGCCTCCTTTCTCGCCTATTCGTTCCTGATGCCGCCGACGGTATTCATCGTGACGGCGTTTGTCGGCATCGTGCTGACGGTATTTGCCAAAACACGCCGCTGGGGTATCGCCGCCGGTCTCGTCAGTGTCGGTGCGCTGTATGTCTTCGCCACGCCGCTCGTGTCGTTGATGCTGTTGCGCGCGGTCGAGCACGAAGTGAGCGCGCCTTCGCCCGATACGGGCGGGGCCCAGGCCATTGTAGTGTTGTCGGGTACTATCCATCACGGCAACGGCGGGAACGTTCCCGATACCGTGGGCCGTTTGACGCTCGAGCGGCTCGACCGGGCGGCGCAACTTTATCGTCGCGACAAGCTGCCCATCCTGGTGACCGGTGGCCCCGTCGGCGACAGCCGCGAGTCCATGGCGGCCCTGATGGCGCACACCCTGACCGACGATTTCGGCGTGCCGGTTGCCTGGCGCGAGGAGCGATCGCAGACGACGTTCGAGAACGCGGAATTCTCGGCGCAAATTCTTCGCGCGCAGCACATCCACACCGTGCTGTTGGTGACGCAGCCGTGGCACATGCCGCGTGCGCTGTGGGCCTTCGCGCGGGCCAAAATCGACGCCATCCCGGCATCGACCGAACGCACCTATATCAAGACGCCGATCGAAGCCGCGATGCTGCTGCCGCAGTCGACGGCGTTGGCCGACAGTTTCTACGCGCTGCACGAGATTCTGGGTCTGATTTATTACCGCCTGCAGTTTGGTTAACCGTTTGTCCTTCTTAAGAATTCCATAAGCCCTCGCCGCCTAGACTTGCGGCAAGCGGTACATCCGTTGCCGCGCGCAAGTCACGCACAGGTCATTCATGGCGCGATATCTGGTTACCGGCGGTTGCGGCTTCATTGGTTCGCACCTTGCCGACGCTCTGCTCGCCGACGGCCACGACGTCCGTATTCTCGACAACCTTTCCACCGGTCATCGCGACAATGCGCCCGACGACGCCGAGTTGATGATCGGCGACGTCGCCGATCGCGTCGCCGTGCGTCAGGCGATCGCCGGCACCGACGGCGTGTTTCATCTCGCCGCGATCGCATCGGTCGAACGCAGCATCGACGACTGGGTTGGCACGCACATCTCGAATCTCACCGGCTGCATCACGGTGTTCGACGCGGCGCGACGCGCGCGCGACGCCGGGCCAGTTCCGGTGGTCTATGCCTCGTCGGCCGCCGTTTATGGAATCAACGAGGCGGTGCCCTTGGCGGAGAACGCCGAGGCGCAGCCGATGACGGCTTACGGCGCCGACAAGCTCGGCTGCGAACTGCACGGCTACATCGCGACCACGCTCTACGGCGTGCCGACGACAGGATTGCGGTTCTTCAACGTCTATGGTCCGCGGCAGAATCCGGATTCGCCTTACTCGGGTGTGATCTCGATTTTCTGTGACCGCCTGGCGGCGGGCAACCCGATCACCATTCACGGCGATGGGCGCCAGGTCCGTGACTTTATCCACGTCGCCGACGTCGTGCGCTTCCTCGTGCGTGCGATGGCGGTGCCGGCCGAAGGCGATGTATTCAACGTCTGTACCGGCGCCGGCACCACCGTCGTCGATCTGGCGAAGACCATTGCGTCGCTTTGCAGCGCGACGCCGGACCTGATCTTCCGGGCGCCGCGTCCCGGCGATGTACGGCTGTCGATCGGCGATCCCGCCCGCGCCGAGAAGTTGTTCGGTATCCGCGCCGAGATGCCGCTCAAGGACGGGTTGATGATGACGCTCGCCAGCCAGAAGACCCGGCTCGCCGCGCGCCTGCGTTACGCCTGAACCGTCCGGTCCTCGCGGGTTCACGTCCACCAACTGTCACAGTAGCCGACTATCGTTTGGTATTGGCCTCGACTAAACTGGCCGGCATCGGCCGCGCGCGCTTTCCCGTGCGCCGCGGATCTGAGGAGGGGCCATGAAGAAGCTGCTGGTCGCGGTCATCGTCATCATCGCGCTGATCATCATCGCGGCGGTCGTCGCGCCGTTCGTCGTTCCGGTCGACACCTACAAAGCCAAGCTGATCGCCGCGGTCAAGGAATCGACCGGGCGCGACCTGCGGATCGACGGTCCGGTGAGCTTCCATCTGCTGCCGAGCATCGAGCTGTCCGCCGACCAGGTTTCGTTCAGCAACGCGCCGGATGGCGTCGCCAAGAACATGGCGCAGCTGAAATCGCTCGAGGTTCGTCTCCAGCTCTTGCCATTGCTGACCGGAACGGTCGCGGTCGACACGTTCGTCCTCGTCGACCCGGTGATTTCACTCGAGGTCGAGAAAGACGGCCGGCCGAATTGGGACTTCGGCGCTGCCGGCGCGCCGGCAGCGCCGCTGGCGGAGACCGCCCATGCGCCGGCCGCCGCGGCCGGCGCCGGTGCGATGTCGACCTTGGCTCGGCTGCGTATCGCCAATCTCCAGATTGAAAACGGCACCGTGAGTTATATCGATACCCGCACCGGCAAGCGCTCCGAGCTCGGCGCGATCAACCTGAAGGTCTCGATGGCCGGCCTCGACAGCCCGATGTCGGCGTCGGGTTCGGTGGCGTGGAACAAGCAGACCGTCAATCTCGACTTGTCGGTCGGACGGCCCGCGGCGTTCGAGGGCGGCCAGCCGACGCCGATCAAACTGAAAATTGCGTCGACACCGATCAATTTCAGCTTCGCCGGCAACGGCGTCGGCGCACCCGTTCTCAAGCTCGACGGCGACGCCGATCTCAACATCCCGTCGGTGCGTGGCTTGGCGGCTTGGGCCGGTCAACCGATGCCTGCCGGCAACGGATTCGGCCTGCTGGCGATCAAAGGCAAGGTCGCGATCGCCGGGCCCAAATACACGTTCAGTAACGCGGTGATCGCGTTCGACGCGATCAAGGGCAACGGCGGGATCGAGTTCGATAACGGCGGCGCCAAGCCCTACATCAAGGGCAGCCTGCAGCTCGACGATCTCAACCTGAACCCCTATATCGGGGCGGGATCGGGTCCGGGTGCGGCGCCGGCGCCGTCGGGTGGTGCCGGCGGCGGCAAGAGCGCGAGCACCGAGCAAGGCTGGAGCACCGCGCCGATCGACACCAGCGGGCTCAAGGTCGCGGACGCCGACTTCTTCCTCGGCGCCAACAGCCTCGAGTATCACAACATCAAAGTCGGCAAGAGCGCGTTGGTCCTTCACCTCAAGGATGCGCGGCTTACGGCCGATTTGACGCAGCTGACGCTCTACAAAGGCGCCGGCCAAGGCAAGGTGACGGTCGATGGCAGCGGCGCGGTGCCGACGATCCAGGAGAGCTTCGCGCTTAAAGGCGTCGACATGCAGCCGTTGCTGCACGATGCGGCGAACGTCAACCTCCTGGCGGGCAACGGCAGCCTCGACATGGCGGTCGACGGCCACGGCCGCAGCCAGCGCGACATCATTTCGTCGCTCGCCGGCAAGGGCGCGATCCACCTCGACAAGGGCAAGATCGAGGGCGTCAACATCATCGGCCTCATGAAGAACGCCGCCAAGGCGCTGAGCATGGGCCTCGTCGGCAGCGGTCAGGACACCGACTTCAGCACGCTGTCGGGCACCTTCACGATCACCAACGGCGTTTTGAGGAACAACGACCTGCAGATGCAATCGTCCGAATTGCCGATGACCGGCGCCGGCACGGTCGATTTGCCGCAACGGCAGGTGAATTACCGCCTGACGCCGAAAGTCGCCGGCGCCTTTGCGGTGCCGGTGCTGATCACCGGGCCGTGGGACAATCTGTCGTACCGGCCGGATATCGGCGCGATGCTGCAACAGCCGGGACAGCTGCTCAACCAGGGCGGCAAGTCGCTGCAGCAAGTGGTGCCGAAGGGACTTCAGAACCTGTTCGGCAAATAAGCCGGCGGCGCGGCGTTTAGCGTTTGGTGCTGCGCCACCAATCGAGGATGTGGGCGCCGTGCCAGAACGCGACGCCGGCGTGGCGCGCCGCGTAATCGAGGAAAGCCTCGAGATATTTGATTCGATGCGGCACGCCGCTGATGTACGGGTGGATGGCGAAGCACAGGATTTTGGCGCGCGTCGCGCCTTCGGCATAGAGCCGGTCGAACTGATCGATCGCGCGCTTCAGGAAAACGTCGGCGTGATGGTGCTGGACGATCATCATCGGGATGTCGTTGAGCTCGACCGTATAGGGTAGCGTCACCAGCTTCCCGTGCGCGGTAGCGATCTCGCTCGGCTCATCGTCCCATACCCAATCGCCGATGTACTGCACGCCGGCCTCGGCGAGCAGATCGGGCGTCTCATAGGTTTGCGTCAGGCCGGGCCCCAGCCAGCCGACCGGGCGCGTGCCGGTGAATTTGGCGATCGTATCGAGCGATTTGTGGATCGTCGCGCGCTGATCGGGCAGCTTGTGGATCGGCCCTTGCACGTAGCCGTGGCCCATGAACTCCCAGCCGCGTTCGCGCGCCGCCGCCGACACACGCGGATAGGTTTCGACGACGTTGGCGTTGATCGCCAGCGTCACCTCGGCCTTGTGCCGGTCGAACGCCTCGAAGAAGCGCCAGACGCCGACGCGCATGCCGTACTCGTGCCAGCTCCAATTGGGCACGTCGGGAATCAGCGGCACGCCGGTTGGCGCCGGAATGACCTGCCGCGCCATCGGATTCTCGATCTCCCACACTTCGAGGTTGACCACCGGCCAGACGATGAGCCGCAGGCCCGCCGGCAGCTTCAACGGCGGCCTGTCAACGATGGCGGAAAATGGCGCCCGTTCGCGCGGCTTCATGGTCGAGATCCCCAAAAATTAGTTTGCTACGAATGCGATACGCGCAGCCACGTCATCAAGCCTTATCAATATTGCGATATGGCAGAAAGTCGAAAACCGATACCGGTCACCAATTAGAAATAGCCCGTCGCGTTAATGCCCGTCATGTCGCTGTGCTCGAGCGATGATGGGTGTCGGCCGCCGCTGGCGACCGAAAACGAGCCACATCGCGATTCGTCAGCCACCGGCGAATCAGGCGACCGAATTGATCAAGCGATATACGCGCCCGTTCGCGCGCTGCTTATGCGAACAATAGTCGAACGAAATCGGCTGGTGGTACACCACAGACCCTTGGATTTGCACCGTTTTTCGGCTTTCTGCGACAAAGGTCTGTTGCACATCCGACACAGCCCGTCGCAATCGCCCCCACAGTCGGCGCCCACGCTTGCTACCCAAGCGCGCAACGTCGGAGATTAGCGTCAGCGAGGGGTGAGCGCTCCCCGCCGTGGGGGTTGCTCCCCCCGCATCCGCGGATTCATTCATGTGGGGGTTCAATGAAACGGAAGCTCAATGTCAGTGCCGCGCTGGCGACGACCGCTGCGGTCGCGCTGCTCGCGGGCGCAGCCCATGCGCAAATGAGCGGGGCGCCGCAAGTCTGCTCGACGACCGTGATCAGCCCGGCTCACCAAGACTGCGTGATGCCGACGGCGGCAGCGCCGGGCGGCGGATCGTTCCCGGGTTCGTTCCTGGTGCCGGGCACGAACACCTCGTTGGCGGTCCATGGCTATGTCCAGGTCGACATTCAGCACTACATGGGCCCGCACCAATACGAGTTCAGTGAAGCCGCGCCGCTTGAGGGCCCCGGCATTACCAATGCCACGAGTCAGGCTTATGCCCTGAACGGCGGCACGTCGATGTTCGTCAACGCGACACGGCCCAACATCGAATCGCGGACGCCGACGGCCTACGGCGAGTTGAAGACCTATATCGAGTTCGACTTCAACCAGACCGGCACCGCGACGCTTGCTGGCAACAACGACCTGCTCCGCTTGCGGCAGGCTTACGGCACGTTGGGCCCCTGGCTCATCGGTCAAACCTACTCGCTGTTCGCCGACGCACAGGCCTACGCCGACACCGCCAACGGCAACCAGGACGTTGGCATGATGGTGACCGCCAACGTACGCCGGCCGATGGTCCGGTATACGTGGCTCGCGGGCAACGGCTTGTCGATTGCGGGATCGGCGGAAATGCCGACATTCCCGGGTCAAGTCGCTGCGACTGTTGGCACCAATACGGCCGTCGCGCCGACATCGGTCACGTATAGCGGCACGGGCGTCTATTACAACTGGCCGCGGTTTATCGTTGCGCCCGAGTTGGATAGGCCGTGGGGCCACGTCAAGTTGGCTGTCGGTGCGGGTATGACCGACGTGCGTGAGAACAACGTCACGGCGGGCGGCACGACGCTCACCCCGAACCGTCAGGTGGGCGACTGGGCCGCGACCTTGAGCGGCCACCTCAATACCTGGGGCAAAGACGCGCTGCGGGGCGGCATCACCTACAATTATGGTGCGGCCGACCTCAACTCGTGGATCAGCCAAGGCAGCTGGGTCGAAAATACGTCGACGGGCACGGTCAAGATCCAGAAGGCGATTTCGTTCTACGCCAACTACGAGCACTTCTTTAACGGCCAATGGCGGGCGAATGCGTCAGGCGGATGGATGAGCGTCAGCGGCAATCCGTACAGCGTGGCGTGCACGTCCGGAACGGCCTGTCCGCAGGCGAGCCTCGTGAAGAAAATCCTCAGCACCGAAGTGAACGTCATCTACTCGCCGGTGCCGCAGACGGATTTCATCTTCGAATGGATGCACGGCTATCGCCAGATGCAGTCGAGCGCGAACGGCACCGTCAACGCGGTCGAAACGCAGTTCAAGTTCTACTTCTAGTCTAGCAAGACGTCTTCGGAACCCGCCGGCCCCAAAGGCCGGCGGGTTTTTCTTTGCCCCGGATTTCCGGCTTGCCCAGGACAAAGACCGCAAGCGAGGCTGATGCATGACCCCGTCGTCGCACATCGCCATCCGGCCGTTGCGCGCGGCC
>JAGWIH010000294.1 GCA_028866355.1 Alphaproteobacteria bacterium | reverse complement strand
AACTGGCGCAGCCGCTGGTGGAGCACGCGACCAAGCTCAACGAAGCGGTCGCCGCGCTGCACGGCCAGATCCAGGACAAAGGCCGCACGCTCGACACGGTGATGCGCGCGCTGTCGAGCCCCGGAGGCGCCGGCCAGATCGCCGAGGTCGGTCTTGCCAACACGCTTAAATCGTTCGGCCTCGAAGAGGGCCGCGACTACGTCCTGCAGTTCCAGGCGCCGGGCGAATCGGCCGGCCAGCGCTTGCGGCCCGACGCGGTGGTTTTCCTGCCGGGCGATACCGTGCTGGTGATCGATTGCAAAGCGTCCAAGGCGGTGTTGGAAATCGCCGAGGCCGAAGGCGAGGCGGCGGAGGCCGCGGCCTATGCGCGGCTCGCGGCGACGATGAATCAGCATCTGCGCGCCTTGGCGTCGAAGGACTATCAAAGCGCCGTGCTCGCTGCCTTCCGCGACGCGGGGCGCGCCGGCACGTTCGATCGCATGCTCAGCGTCATGTACCTGCCGAGCGAGATCACGCTCGACAAATTGTGCCGGGCCGATCGTGATTTCCGCCGCAAGGCGCAGGACGTCAACATCATCCCCGCCGGTCCCGGCACGCTACATGCCATCGTCGCATTCGCGGCCAGCGACATCCGCCGTCAGCGCCAAGCCGAGAATCAGGCGCGCATCGTCGAAACGGCTGGCGTGCTGCTCGATCGGGTGCGCGTCGCGCTCGAGGCCGCGGTCAAGGTCGGCAAGGGCATCGAGGCCGCGGCCAGCTCGTTCGCCGACTTCGCCAATTCGGTGAACCGCCGTCTGCTGCCGCAGGCCAGCAAGCTCGGCAAGCTCGGCGTCCAGACGCCCAAATCGCTGCCGCCGAACGTGCCGGCTTACGAGGTACGCCGGCTCGAAGACGCGATTGATGGCGAGGCCGAGGAAATCACGCCGCTGCGTCCGCGGCTGATCGGAGAATAACGCTTAGGGCTGTAGCGACTTCCGCGCCGCGAGCGCGGCGCTGAGCGTGCCTTCGTCGAGATAATCGAGCTCGCCGCCGACCGGCACGCCGTGCGCCAGGCGCGAGACATGCACGCCGGTCGCGGCCAGCCGGTCCATCACGTAATGCGCCGTCGTCTGGCCTTCGACCGTGGCATTGAGCGCGAGGATCACCTCGCGCGCCTTGGTTTCACCGACGCGCTTTACCAGCGGCTCGATGCGCAAATCCTCCGGGCCGACGCCATCGAGCGCCGATAGCGTGCCGCCGAGCACGTGATAAAGCCCGTTATAGGCAGCCGACCGCTCGATCGCCCACAGATCGGCGACATCCTCGACGACACAGATCAGCCCCTGGTCGCGCCGCGGATCGCGGCACAGCGCGCACGGATCGGCGGTGTCGAGATTGCCGCAGCGGCTGCATGGCCGGACCTTTGCGGCGGTCTCAACCAGCGCCGCCGCCAGCGGCTCCATCAGGCTTTCGCGCCGCTTCAACAGGAATAGCGCCGCGCGCCGGGCAGAGCGCGGGCCCAGGCCGGGAAGCTTCGACAGCAACTGGATCAGATGGTCGAGCTCGAGCACTTAAAACGGCAGCTTCATGCCCGGCGGCAGTTTCAGTCCGCCGGTGAGCTTCTCGGTTTCCTCGGCGACCTGGCGCTCGACCCGGCTCTTGGCGTCGTTGAACGCGGCGACGACCAAATCCTCGAGCACCTCGACCTCGTTGGGATCGACGATGGTCTTGTCGAGCTTGATCTTCTTCACGTCGCCTTTGCCCGACAATGTCACCGTCACCATGCCGCCGCCGGACGTGCCCGTGACTTCGACCGCGGCGAGACGTTCCTGCATCTCCTGCATGCGCGCCTGCATCTGCTGCGCCTGTTTGAGCATCTGGCCGAGATTGTTCACAGGAAATCGTCTCCTTCGAGCGGGTCTTCGGTGATCACGGCGTTTTCGGCAACCTCTTCGGTCTGGCCGGCCGGCGTTTCGACAACTTTCTCATGCACCGCTTCGATTTTGGCACCGGGAAAAGCCTCGAGCACCGCGCGCACCAGCGGATGATTCGCCGCCTCGCTTCTGAGGCCGGCGGCGCGCGCCGTATCTTGCTCGCGCAGCGTCGCTTCGCCTTTCTCGCTCGAAACGCTGACGATCCAGCGCCGGCCGGTCCATTCGGTCAGCAATTGGCCGAGGCGGTTGGGCAAATCGCGCGGCGCCGCTTCGGTCGGTCGCAATTCGATCCGGCCGACCTCGAAACGCACGAGATGGGCGTTGCCGTAGAGATGGCTCCGCAGCAGCGGCTCACGCTTCTGCTCGAACAGCCGCACGACGTCGAGGAAGCTCTGCGGGCCGGCAGGCAACGCCTCCGGTGCCGGCATTTCGCGCGGCTGGATCCGCGGCGCGGTCGCCATGCCCGACTCGATCGGCGCACGCGGCGCCGGCGCAACGCGGGCACCGGGTCCGGGTCCGTTCGCCGGCGCTTGTGCGCCATTGCCGGCGCCTTCCAGCGCCTTGATCAGATCGGCCGGCGCCGGCAGGTCGGCGACATAGGCCAATCGGACCAGCACCATTTCGGCGGCCTGGATGGGCGACGGCGCGCTCTGGACCTCGCCCAAGCCTTTGAGCAGCATCTGCCAGGCGCGCGCCAGCTCAGCCATGCCGAGCTTCTGGGCCAAGGGCAGGGCGCGGTTGCGGTCGCCTTCGACCGCCTCGTCCGAATCGGGCGCGAGCTTCAACCGCGTCAGGTGATAGGTCAGGTCCAGCAGCTCTTGCAGCGCCATCGCCGGATCGGTGCCGCCCTGATAGAGGTCGTCCATGCGCTGCACCGCGCCGGCGGCGTCGCCCTTGAGCACGGTTTCGAGCAGGTCGAACACCAAACCGCGGTCGGCGACGCCGAGCATGTCGCGCACCGCCGTTTCGGTCACCGTGCCGGC
>JAGWIH010000293.1 GCA_028866355.1 Alphaproteobacteria bacterium | reverse complement strand
CTCTTCGCCGAGGTCGGCCTCGCCTACAACCTCAAATTCCTGTGGGCGCCGGCGATGGATCGCATCCGTTTGCCGTTGATCGGCCGGCTCGGTCGGCGGCGCGGCTGGGCGGCGGTGATCCAAGTGGCGCTGGCAGTGGCGCTCCTCGTCATGGCCGGCCGCGACCCAGTCGCCGATCCGTGGTCAGTCGCCATCGTGGCCGCCATCGTCGCTTTTCTCTCCGCCAGTCAGGACATCGTCATCGACGCTTATCGCGTCGAGCTGCTCGACGAACGCGAGCAGGGCGCCGGCGCCGCCGTGACACAGGTCGGCTACCGCTTCGGCATGATCGCGTCGGGCGCGGGCGCGCTTTATCTCGCCGCGTATTTCGGCTGGTTCTGGTCTTACGCCGGCATGGCGGCCCTGATGCTGGTGGGCCTGGTCACCGTGCTGATGACGCGGGAGCCGCGTCTGGTCGCGCCGCCGGTGCGCGGATCGTGGCTCGCCGAGACGGTGATCGCGCCGTTCGCCGAATTCGCCAGCCGGCGCAGCTGGCTCCTCATCTTGATCTTCGTCGTGCTCTACAAGTTCGGCGATGCCCTCGCCGGCATCATGTCGAGCCCGTTCTATGTCACGCTCGGCTTCAGCCTGGTCGACATCGCCAATGTCGCGAAGATTTTCGGCACCGCCGCCAGCATCGCCGGCGTGTTCCTGGGCGGCGCCGCGGTTTATCGCCTGGGCTTGATGCCGGCGCTGCTGATCTGCGGCGCGTTTCAGGCGCTGTCGAATCTCATGTACATCGCCCAGCTTTGGGCCGGGCCCGATTCGACGATGCTGGCGCTCACCATCGCCACGGAAAACATCACCGGCGGCATGGCGTCGGCGGCTTTCGTCGCCTATCTGTCGCGGTTGTGCCATCCGGCTTTCACCGCGACGCAATACGCGCTGCTGTCGGCGCTCGCCGCGACCGGGCGCACGGTGCTGGCGGCGGTCGGCGGATACCTCGCCGACCGTCTCGGCTGGCAGCCGTTCTTCCTGGTGGCGACGGTCGCGTGCGTGCCGGCGCTGTTGCTGCTGCTTTACCTGATGCGGCTAGCCGAAACGCAGCAGCCGGGCGCGGTTTCGACGCAACCATGAGCGCTGCGCGCCCGATCCGGGCGCCAGATCTTCGACCGCGCGCCAGAATCGCGCGCCGTGATTCATGTGCTTCAGGTGCGCGATCTCATGCGCGACGACGTAGTCGACGACGGCGGCCGGCGCCAGAATCAACCGCCACGAGAAACATAACGCGCCGTCGTGCGCGCAGCTGCCCCAGCGCGTTCTTGTGTCGCGCACCGAAATCCGCAACACGCGACGGCCGATCGACATCGCCATGGCGCGTGCGCGCAGGCCGAGCTCATGTCGGGCGCGCTCGCGCAGAAAGTCGGTGACGCGACGCGCCAGATGCCGAGGATCGCCGGCGACGCAGAGCGTGCCGGGCTCGAGCCACGCGGCGCCGTGTCCGCGGCTTTCGGCGCGATGGCGAATGACGTGCGGCACGCCGAGGATCGGAATCTCGACGCCGTCGGCAAAGACGATGCGCGGCGGCAGCTCGTCGAGGCGCTGCTCGATCCAGCCGCGATTGTCGTCGAGGAAGCGCAATGCGGCGGCCGACGACGCGTAACGCGGCAGCGTCAAAATCACGGCATCGTCCTCGTCGTCGAGGCGCAGGATGAACCGCCGCGCGCTGCGCCGCCGCACGATCTTGAGCGGCCGTTCGCCGCTCGATAGTGCGATGCGCTCGGGGACCGCGCCCATGCCGGGTCAGAGATATTTGCGGATGTCGGCGGCCATGTCGGCCGGCTTCTCACCGGGCGGGATCAGTCTGGCGAGCTTGCCGTCGCGGCCCATCAGATAGATGAACGACGAGTGATCCAGCAGATAATCGTCGATCGGGCCACCCGGTACCTTGCTGGCGAAGACACGAAACTCGTGTTCCACGGTGTCGAGCTGTGACGCCGTTCCTGTCAGCGCGATCAGCCGTGGCGTGAAATTAGCGACGTAGAGCTTGAGTTGTTGGGGCGTGTCGCGCGCCGGATCGACGGTGATGAAAATCGGCTCGACGGCCACGCCGGCCGCGCCGAGCTGATCGAGCGCCTGCGAGATGGCGGACAATGCGGCGGGGCACGCGTCCGGACAGTTGGTATAGCCGAAATAGATCAGCATCAGCTTACCGCGGAATTCACGGTCGCTGCGTGTCGCGCCGTTCTGGTCGGTCAGCGTGAACGGTCCGCCCACGGGCACCGCTTCCGGCGCGGCGTGCCCATACCAGCCGTTTTCGTAACCGAAGCCGGCCACGAGTACGGCAAGCACGACGAGGAAGACGAGAAGACCGCGATTGGCTGCCGACATACCGGCGAGTCTAAGCGATGCGCGGTCGATGCTGCCAGGGGCGTTCGGCCGCAGCCGGCCCACTCAGCGCGTGGGCTTGAGACGCAACGTGCGGCCGATTGCCAGGACCGCGGGCGGCTTGAGCCGCGCCCGGGCCGCGGCACGCGCCGCCGCCGCCAGGGTCGTCTCGATCACGCGTTGGCGCGGTGTCGTGGCCGCGACGATGATCGCGACCGGCTCGTCGGCCGGCCGGCCCGCCGCGATCAGGCGTTGGGCAATCGCTTCGAGATGCTTCAGCGCCATATAGACGACCAGGATCGGCGCGCCTTTGGCGAGCGCCTGCCAATCGAGCCCGTCGGGAAGCGCACCGCCGCTGGCGTGGCCGGTGACGAAGGTCACCGCGGAATTGGCGTCGCGATGAGTCAGCGGAATGCCGGCATAGGCGAGACCGCCGATGCCGGCGGTGATCCCGGGCACGATGCGATAGCGGATGCGCGCCGCCTCGAGCGCCAAAGCTTCCTCGCCGCCGCGGCCGAAGACGAACGGGTCGCCGCCTTTGAGCCGCAAGACGCGCCGCCGACGGC
>JAGWIH010000292.1 GCA_028866355.1 Alphaproteobacteria bacterium | reverse complement strand
GCCCCGTTGTCGATCGCAAACTGCATCAGCAGCGTGTCGAATGCTTTGACGGCGATACGCTTGCGCGCTTCGGCCGGCAGATGCTCGATCTCCGCCTTGACGATGGCGACCCGTTCTTCGGTGGAGAACAGCGGCCCCTTGCCGGCGTTGCGCGCGACCCCAACGACCAGGCGGTCGACCACTTTGGTGGCGCGCACGATCACGTCGGTGTGGCCGTTGGTGATCGGATCGAAGGTGCCCGGATAAACGCCGACGCGCGTCGCGCTCATTATTTCCCCCCTGCCTCGCCCTCACCATTCTCGCCGGCTTCGCCCAAATGCGCCACCGAGACAACACGCGCGCCTTCGTCGAGCGTGAACACGCGCACGCCGCCGCTGCCCCGGCGCCGGATGCTGATGTCTTCGACCGGCGTGCGGATCACCGTGCCCTCGTTGGTGACCAGCATCAACTGATCCTGGTGGCGCACTGGGAAGACCGCGATCGTCGGGCCCTGGTTGCGGCCCGGCTTCATGTTCTCGATGCCCTGCCCGCCGCGACCGGTGATGCGGTAGTCGTAGGCCGAACAGCGCTTGCCGAAGCCGCGCTCCGTGACGGTGAGCAAAAATTCCTCGCGCGCCGCCATTTCGGTGAATTGCGCTTCGCTGATGGTCGCCGCCGCGTTCTCGTCCGCGTCGGCGTCCTCCGCCTCCTCCTCGCCGTGGCGCCGCCGATTGGCTTCAACGATATAGGCGTAACGCTGTTCGGACTCGACGTCTTCGTGCCGCAGGATTGACATCGAGAACACCTCGTCGCCCTTGCCGAGCTTGATACCGCGCACGCCGACGGAATTGCGGCTCGAGAAGACGCGCACGTCCTCGGCCGCGAAACGGATCACCTTGCCGTTACGGGTGGCCAGCAGCACGTCGTCAGCGACGGTGCAGATCGCCGCCGCGATCATGCGGTCGTCCTTGTCCTCGCCCTCGAACTTCATCGCGATCTTGCCGTTGGCCTTGACCTCTTCGAAATCGCTCAGCGCGTTGCGCCGGACATAGCCTTGCGCCGTGGCGAAGACGATGGTCTTGCCCTCGATCTCCGGCGCGGTCTCGGGCAGCGGCATGACGGTCGAGATGGTTTCCTTCTCGGACAGGTTGGGCAGCAGGTTGATCATCGCCTTGCCGCGCGATTGCGGCGTACCGACCGGCAGCGTGTGCACCTTGAGCTTGTAGACACGACCCGACGACGTGAAGAACAGGACCGGCGCGTGCGTCGACGCGACGAACACCTGGCTGACGAAATCCTCGTCGCGCACCGCCATGCCGGCGCGGCCGCGGCCGCCGCGGCGTTGCGCGCGATAGGTCACCAACGGCACGCGCTTGATGTAGCCGGCGTGGCTGACGGTGACGACCATGTCCTCGCGCTGGATAAGATCCTCGATGTTGGTTTCGGCCGTCGCGTCTTCGAGCATCGTCTTGCGCGGCGTTGCGAACTGCTCCCGCACTTCGCGCAACTCCTTGCGGACGACATCGAGCAGCTTGGGCCGCGAGCCCAGGATATCGAGATGGCCGCGAATCTCCTCGGTCAAGTCCCGCAATTCCTCGGCGATCTTGTCGCGCTCGAGCCCGGTCAACCGTTGCAGACGGAGTTCGAGGATCGCCTTGGCCTGTTCCTCGGACAGCTTGTAGGTATTGTCGGAGGCCAGACGCGAACGGCCTTCCTCCTCGATCAACGCCACCAGCGGCGCCACCGACGCCGCCGGCCAGGCGCGCGCCACCAACTGCGTCCGCGCCGTCTCAGGATCCTTCGCCTTGCGGATGAGCTCGATCACCGCATCGATGTTCGCGACGGCGACGGCGAGCCCCAGCAACAGATGGGCGCGGTCGCGCGCCTGACCGAGGAGATAGACCGTCCGCTTGGTGACGACTTCCTCGCGGAAGGCGACAAAGGCGCCGACCACGTCCTTCAGGCCCATCAGCACCGGTCGGCCGCCGCCGTCCAGCGCCAGCATGTTGATGCCGAAGGTTTCCTGGAGCGGCGTGAACTTATAGAGCTGGTTCAGCACGACTTCGGCCATGGCGTCGCGCTTGAGCTCGACGACGACGCGCACGCCGTGCCGGTCGCTTTCGTCGCGGAGGTCGCTGATGCCGTCGATCTGCTTCTCGCGGCTGAGATCGGCGATGCGCTCGACCAGGCGCGCCTTGTTCACCTGATATGGAATTTCGGTGATGATAATCGCTTCGCGGTCGCCGCGCAGCTCCTCGATCGCCGCTTTGCCGCGAATGACGATCGAGCCGCGGCCGGTGCGATAGGCATCGGCGATGCCGCCGCGGCCGAGGATGATGCCGCCGGTCGGAAAATCCGGCCCCGGCACCTTCGCCATCAGCGCCTCGATCGAAATGGCGTTGTCGTCGATATAGGCGATGCAGGCGTCGATCACCTCGCCCAGATTGTGGGTCGGGATGTTGGTCGCCATGCCAACCGCGATGCCGGCGCCGCCATTGACCAGGATGTTGGGGTAGCGCGCCGGCAGGACTTTCGGTTCCTGGCGGCTGCCGTCGTAATTCGGTTGGAAGTCGACCGTGTCCTTGTCGATGTCGTCGAGCAGCGCGTCGGCGGCACGCGACATGCGCGCCTCGGTGTAGCGCATCGCCGCCGCAGGATCGCCGTCCATCGAGCCGAAATTGCCCTGGCCGTCGATGAGCGGCAGGCGCATCGAGAAATCCTGCGCCATGCGCACCATGGCGTCGTAGATCGCGGCGTCGCCGTGCGGGTGATAATGGCCCATCACATAGCCGACGATGTTCGCTGACTTGCGGTACGGCCGGTTCCATTCGTTGCCGCCCTCCTTCATGCCGTAGAGGATGCGGCGGTGGACTGGCTTGAGGCCGTCGCGCACGTCCGGCAGGGCGCGCGCCACGATCACGCTCATGGCGTAATCGAGGTACGACCGGCGCATCTCCTCTTCGATGGAGACCGGCGC
>JAGWIH010000021.1 GCA_028866355.1 Alphaproteobacteria bacterium | reverse complement strand
GCGACACCGGCGGCGGTGAACGGCCCGTCGATCGGATGGCGTTCGAGCACCGGTTTGTAATAGTTGCCCTCGCGGCCGGGTTTGAGCGGCGCGAACACATAGGCGAAACGACGCTCGATCTCGGCCAGCGTCGCCGGCGTGGCGTAGGTCGGAATGGCCGCCTTGACGATGCGATTGACGCCGCGCAGATCGTCGATGCCGTGCAAATGGTCGGCGTGCGCGTGAGTGAACAGCACCGCGTCGATGCGTCCGGCGCCGGCATCGAGCAGCTGCTCGCGCAGATCGGGCGACGTGTCGACCAGGATCGTTCGGCCGCCGTCCTCGACCAGGATCGAAACCCGCCGCCGGCGGTTTTTCGGATTTGCCGGGTCGCAAGCGCCCCAATCGCCGCCGATCCGCGGCACACCCCATGACGGGCCGCAGCCCAGAATGGTGATCTTCACGATGGGCTGTCCTCAGGCGGCTGGCCGCGTCGCGGCCGGCGGCTTGGCCTTGGCGAACAGCCGAAAGAAATTCTCGCTCGTCCGCCGCGCAAATTCGTCGGGCGCGACGTCCTTGAGCGCGGCAACGAAATTCGCCGTGTGGACGATGAAAGCCGGCTCGTTCGACTTGCCGCGCAGCGGCACCGGCGCGAGGTAAGGTGCATCCGTTTCCACCAACATCCGGTCGAGCGGCAGGTCGCGGACGATGCCGCGCAGCTCGTCGGCGTTCTTGAACGTGACGATTCCCGACAGCGATACGTAAAGGCCGAGCGCAAGCGCGCGTTCCGCGAGCAGCCGTCCGGTGGAAAAGCAGTGAATGACTCCGGACGCGACACCCTCCTCCTCGAGCACCGCGACGGTTTCGGCGTCGGCGCCGCGCGAATGCACGATCAACGGCACGCCGGCGGCGTGTGCCGCGCGAGCATGCTGTCGGAAAGCCGCGATCTGTTTGTCGCGCGGACTGTGGTCGTAGTGGAAATCGAGGCCACTTTCGCCGATGCCGATCACCTTGGGATGACGGGCGTGCGCCGCCAGGCTTTCGACGTCACCCCCCTTTTCCACCGCCGCTTCGTGCGGATGGATGCCGACCGAGCACCAGATGTCCGGATCGGCTTCGGCAATCGCGCGCACCGCCGGAAACTCGCTCAGCTTGGTGGAGATGGTGAGCAGCGTGACCACGCCGGCGCGCCGCGCGCGCGCGACGATGCCGGCGCGTTCTTCCGGGCGCGCGAAATCGAGGTGACAATGACTGTCGACAAGCATCGCGCGGATAGAAAGCCCGGCGTCGCCGCCGCGTCAAGCGCGGCGAAGAGCTCCGTCGGCCGGCATTTCCGCGTCGCGCAGCATCACGCGGCTGATCATCGCCGCAAGTTTGTCGAGGTGATACGGCTTGTCGAGCGTGACGAAGCCGGGCTCGTTGCGCCGCTGCACCAGCTCGGAATAGCCGGTCGCCAAAATAACCGGCAGCTCGGGCCGGAGCTGGCGGATGCGCCGCGCGAGCTCGATGCCGGTCATTCCCGGCATGACCTGGTCAGTGATCACGAGGTCGATCTGCGGCTCGGTGCGGAGCGCTTCGAGCGCCGCGATGCATGAGGTGGTGAGGATCGCGCTGTGGCCGAGATGTTCGAGCATCGACACCGTGCTTTCCGCCACCAGTGAATCGTCGTCGACCACCAGGATGCGGTGGGCCTGCGTCGGCGTCGCTTGCGATTTCTCCGCCGCCGATGTTTCGGCGCTGGCCAGGGTGACTTTGCTTGCGACGGGCAGCCAAAGCTCGACGGTCGTGCCACGCTTCAGCTGACTGGTGATCCGCGCGGCGCCACCAGACTGCGCCGCCAGCCCATATACCATCGAAAGCCCGAGGCCGGTGCCCTTGCCGGTTTCCTTGGTGGTGAAGAACGGCTCGGGGGCGCGCGCCAGGGTGGCCTCGTCCATGCCCATGCCGGTGTCTACAACCGCCAGACAGACGTAGCGGCCGGCAGCGAGGCCTTCCGCCCCGCCGGCTTTGACCGTTTCATTGCGCGCGGTGATGGTCAATTGACCGCCCTGCGGCATCGCATCGCGCGCGTTGAGCGACAGGTTGAGCACGGCCAGTTCGAATTGATTCGGATCGACGCAGATCGCCGGCAGTGCATCCGCGAAATCGAAGCGGATCTCGATGGTCGAACCGAGCGAACGGCGCAACATGTCGGCCATGCCGTCGATGACGCGCGGCAATTCGACCGCTTCGGGCCGCAGTTCCTGTCGGCGGGCGAATGCCAACATCCGTTGCGTCAGGGTAGCGCCGCGTTCGGCGGCCTGAATGGCGCTGTCGACGAAGCGCTCCAATTTCGGATCAGCCGGCAGACATTTGCTGCGCAGGATGTCGAGATTGCCCAGGATCGCCATGAGCAGATTGTTGAAATCGTGCGCCAGGCCGCCGGTGAGTTGGCCGAGGCTTTCGAGCTTCTGCATCTGGTGTACTTGCGCGAGCGCCATTTCGCGCTCGCGCGTGCGTTCGTCGACCCGGCGTTCAAGATCGGCATTCGCCTGTTCCAGCTCGGCGGTGCGCTCGGCAACCCGCTGCTCGAGCTCGGCATTGAGCTTCTCGAGCTGCCGCGTCTTGCGATGGAGCTCGATGAAAACCCGGACCTTGGCACGCAGCAGGTCCGGCACCACCGGCACCGGCACGTAATCGACGGCGCCATATTCGTATCCCTTGATGCGATCGAGATCGGTCAGCGCGATCGCCGAGATGAAGATGATCGCGGTCGCCTGATAGCGCGGATGGGCGCGGATCATCGCCGCAAGCTCGTAGCCGTCGAGGTCCGGCATGCAGACGTCGATCAGAATGACCGCGACGTCGTGCTTGAGCAGGAATTGCAGCGCTTCGTTGGCGGAGCTTGTCTTGACGAGATTTTCGCCCAGGTCCTTGAGGATCGCCTCGTAGCTGAGCAGTTTGGCCGGCTGATCGTCGACCAGCAGGATATTGACCGGATCGTTGACCATCGCGCGCCTGCCCTCTCAGCGATGCAACCACATGCGCAATGCCGAAAGCAATTGCTCGGTATTCACGGGCTTGGCGAGATAATCGGATGCACCGGCCTCCAGGCACTTTTCACGGTCGCCTTTCATCGCCTTCGCCGTCAGCGCGATGATCGGCAGGCGATGCGAGCGCGGCTTGGTGCGGATGACCTCGATCGTCTGATAGCCGTCCATTTCCGGCATCATGATGTCCATCAGCACGATTGCCGTTTCGGGTGTCGATTCAAGAATGTCGATCGCCTCGCGGCCTGTCGTGGCGGCAAGAACGTGCATGCCGCGCCGTTCGAGCGCGCTGCTCAGGGCGAAGATGTTGCGCGCGTCGTCATCGACCAGCAGAACGGTCTTGCCGACGAGGTCATCGTCGGAATTGTGCAGACGCTCGAGCATCCGTTGCTTTTCGGCCGGCAGGTCGTTGACGACCCGATGCAGGAACAAGGCGGTTTCGTCGAGCAGCCGTTCGGGCGATTCGACGCCTTTGACGACGACGCTGCGCGCCATCGTATGAAGCTGCGCGTCTTCTTCGGGCGAAAGCTCGCGGCCGGTGAACACCACGACCGGTAGATCGGCGAGACGTGGATCGTTGCGGAATTGCTCCAGCAGATCGAAGCCCGACATATCGGGCAGCCGAAGGTCGAGCACGACGCAATCGACTTGGCGCGTACGCAAAGTGGCCAAGGCCGCCTCGCCGGTTCCGACGGAGATGATGGTGACGTCGTCGTGATCCAGCAATTCGGTGATGGTCATGCGCTCGCCGGCGTCGTCTTCGACAACGAGCAACGTTTTCTGCCGGGCGCGGGAATAATCCTTGATTCGGGTCAGCGCACGCGTCAGCCCCTCGGGCGTCATCGGTTTGTTGAGGAAGGCGAACGCGCCACGCGCCAATCCATTCTGGCGATCCTCGTCGAGCGTGACGATCTGCACCGGAATATGCCGGGTTTGCGGATTCTGCTTGAGCTGACTCAGCACGCTCCAGCCCAGCATGTCGGGCAGGAAGACGTCGAGCGAGATCGCACTCGGCCGGTATTCGGTCGCGAGCGCCAACGCGTCGGCGCCGCGATGCGCGACCAGGACCTTGAAGCCCTGATCGTGCGCCAGGTCGAGCAGGATGCGAGCGTAATGCGGATCGTCCTCAATGATGAGGAGGACGGTGTCGTCGGCCGCTTCGATCGTTTCGCGGTCGTCGGGGACCGTTTCGATCACTTGGGCGGCCATGCGTGTCGCGGCGATTGCCCGCGCTTCCGCCGCCGCCGCGTCGCCGGATGCGGTGGTGCGCGGCGCGACGGTCGGACCGACATACTTCGCCGGCAAATAGAGCGTAAACGTGCTGCCGCGGCCGGGCGTGCTGCGAAGCTGGATCTCGCCGCCGAGAAGATTGGAGAGCTCGCGGCAAATCGCGAGGCCGAGGCCGGTGCCGCCGTACTTGCGGTTCGTACTGGCGTCGGCCTGCTGGAAGGCCTCGAAAATGATCTTCTGCTTTTCCGCTGCGATGCCGATGCCCGTGTCGGACACCTCGAACATCACCACGGACGGCGCGTGCATGAGCACCGGGTGATCGGGGGTCCAGCCGCCGGCGGCCGGCGACACTTTCAGCCGTACGCCGCCATGCTCGGTGAACTTGAACGCGTTACTCAGCAGATTCTTGAGCACCTGTTGCAGGCGCTTGCTGTCGGTGACGATGCTGCGGCCGAGATGTCCGTCGATCTGGACGTCGAACGATAGGCGTCGGCGCTCGGCCTCGTGACGGAAGGCGCGCGTCAGCGTGTCGTGCAGATTGGTCAGGAAGATTTCTTCAGCCTCGACAGATACCGTGCCGGATTCGATCTTCGACAGATCGAGGATGTCGCTGATCAAGTTCAAAAGGTCGGTTCCGGCCGCGTGAATGGTGCGCGAGAATTCGACCTGCTTCGGCGTCAGATTGGCGTCGGCGTTCTCGGCGAGCTGCTGACCGAGGATCAGGATGCTGTTCAGCGGCGTACGCAATTCGTGCGACATGTTCGCAAGGAACTCGGACTTGTATTTCGACGTCAGCGCAAGCTCGCCGGCCTTCTCTTCGATGGCGCGCCGCGCCTGTTCGATTTCCTGATTCTTGCGTTCGACTTCGACGTTGCGTTCGGCCAGTTGCTGGGCCTTGAGCTCGAGTTGCTCGTTGGTCTGCTGCAATTCGCGCTGACGCGTCTGCAATTCGTTGGCGAGCTGCTGCGACTGCTTCAGCAGCCCTTCGGTCCGCATGCTCGCCTCGATGCTGTTGAGGACGATGCCGATGTTGGCCGTCAGCTGTTCGAGAAACGAAATCTGCAAATCGGTGAACGCGCTGATCGCCGATAGCTCGATGACCGCCTTGACTTGGCCTTCGAACAACACCGGCAGCACGATGATGTTCTTGGGCAACAGTTTCAACGCGCCGATGTCGATCGCGACGGCGTCATCGGACAGGTCGGCGATCAGTTTGCGCCGTGCATCGGCCGCACATTGGCCAATCAACCCCTCGCCCAGGCGCAGACGTTCGGGATGTCCGGCCGGTCCGCTGTCGGCGTAGGCCGACAGCAGCATGAGGCGCGATTCGCCGCCGTCTGCGGCATCGACGAGGTAGATGACGCCGTTCTGAGCATCGACCAGCGGTGCGAGCTCGGTCAGCAGCATGCGGCCGACCGCCGCCAAATCGCGCTGGCCTTGGAGCATGTTGGTGAAACGCGCCAGATTGGTCTTGAGCCAGTCTTGCTCGGTGTTGCGCTCGGTGGTGAGGCGCAAATTGCCGATCATCGTGTTGATGTTGTCTTTGAGCTCGGCCACCTCGCCGCGCGCATCGACCTGAATGGAGCGGGTCAAGTCGCCCTTGGTCACGGCAGTGGCGACCTCTGCGATAGCGCGCACCTGTGTCGTGAGGTTCGCGGCCAACAGGTTGACGTTACCGGTGAGGTCCTTCCACGTGCCGGCGGCGCCCGGCACGTTGGCCTGACCGCCCAGACGGCCCTCGTCGCCGACTTCGCGCGCCACGGTGGTCACCTGGTCGGCGAAGGTGGCAAGCGTGCGGGTCATGCTATTGATGGTGTCGGCAAGCGCCGCGACCTCGCCTTTCGATTTCACTGTCAGATTTTGCTCCAGGTCGCCGTTGGCGACGGCGGTCACCACCTTGACGATGCCGCGCACTTGTTCGGTGAGGTTGGCGGCCATGAAATTGACGGTATCGGTCAGGTCCTTCCACGTGCCGGCGACGCCGGACACCACGGCCTGACCGCCGAGACGGCCTTCGGTGCCGACTTCGCGCGCGACGCGCGTCACTTCGCCGGCGAAGGCGTTGAGCTGGTCCACCATCGTGTTGATGGTGTCTTTGAGCTGCAGGATTTCGCCGCTGACATTGACCGTGATTTTCTTCGACAAGTCGCCGCGCGCCACGGCCGTCGTCACTTCGGCGATGTTGCGCACCTGGCCGGTCAGGTTCGAGGCCATGAAGTTGACGTTGTCGGTCAAGTCCTTCCAGGTGCCGGCAACGCCCGGCACGTTAGCCTGACCGCCGAGACGGCCTTCGGTGCCGACTTCACGCGCGACGCGCGTCACCTCGCCGGCAAAGGCGTTGAGCTGGTCCACCATCGTGTTGATGGTGTCCTTGAGCTCGAGGATTTCGCCACGGACGTCGACGGTGATCTTCTTCGACAAGTCGCCGCTGGCGATGGCGGTCGCGACCTCGGCGATGTTGCGCACCTGGCCGGTCAGGTTCGAGGCCATGAAGTTGACGTTGTCGGTCAAGTCCTTCCAGGTGCCGGCGACGCCGGGCACCACGGCCTGACCGCCGAGACGGCCTTCGGTGCCGACTTCGCGCGCCACGCGCGTCACCTCACCGGCGAAACCGTTGAGCTGGTCCACCATCGTGTTGATGGTGTCTTTAAGCTGCAGGATTTCGCCGCTGACATTGACCGTGATTTTCTTCGACAAGTCGCCGCGCGCCACGGCCGTCGTCACTTCGGCGATGTTGCGCACCTGGGTCGTCAGGTTGGCCGCCAACAGGTTGACGTTGTCGGTCAAGTCCTTCCACGTGCCGGCGACGCCCGGCACGTTGGCCTGACCGCCGAGACGGCCTTCGGTGCCGACCTCGCGCGCGACGCGCGTCGCTTCGGCGGCAAAGGCGTTGAGCTGGTCCACCATCGTGTTGATGGTGTCTTTGAGCTCGAGGATTTCGCCACGGACGTCGACGGTGATCTTCTTCGACAAATCGCCGCTGGCGATGGCGGTCGCGACCTCGGCGATGTTGCGCACCTGGTCGGTCAGGTTCGAGGCCATGAAGTTGACGTTGTCGGTCAAGTCCTTCCATGTGCCGGCGACGCCCTTCACTTGCGCCTGGCCGCCGAGCTTGCCCTCGGTGCCGACTTCGCGCGCGACGCGCGTCACCTCGCCGGCGAAACCGTTGAGCTGGTCCACCATCGTGTTGATGGTTTCCTTCAGCTGCAGGATTTCGCCGCTGACATTGACCGTGATCTTCTTCGACAAGTCGCCGCTGGCGATGGCGGTCGCGACCTCGGCGATGTTGCGCACCTGGCCGGTCAGGTTCGAGGCCATGAAGTTGACGTTGTCGGTGAGATCCTTCCATGTGCCGGCGACGCCGGGCACCACGGCCTGGCCGCCGAGCTTGCCTTCGGTGCCGACCTCGCGCGCGACGCGCGTCACCTCGCCGGCGAAACCGTTGAGTTGGTCCACCATCGTATTGATGGTGTTCTTGAGCTCGAGAATTTCGCCTTTCACGTCGACGGTGATGGTGCGCGACAAGTCGCCGCGCGCCACGGCCGTGGTCACCTCGGCGATGTTGCGCACCTGGCCGGTCAGGTTCGAGGCCATGAAGTTGACGTTGTCGGTCAGGTCCTTCCACGTGCCGGCGACGCCGGGCACCACGGCCTGACCGCCGAGCTTGCCTTCGGTGCCGACCTCGCGCGCGACGCGTGTCACTTCGGCGGCGAACGAACGGAGCTGATCCACCATCGTGTTGATGGCTTCCTTCAGCTGCAAGATTTCGCCGCGCACGTCGACGGTGATCTTCTTCGACAAGTCGCCGCTGGCGACGGCGATCGTCACTTCGGAAATATTGCGCACTTGCGCCGTCAGATTCGACGCCATGGAATTGACGCTCTCGGTCAAATCCTTCCACACGCCGGTCACTTCGCGTACCTGCGCCTGGCCGCCGAGCTTGCCGTCGGTGCCGACTTCGCGCGCCACGCGCGTCACCTCGGAGGTGAACACGCTGAGCTGCTGGATCATCGTGTTGACGATGTTGGCGAGCCGGAGGAATTCGCCTTTGAGCGGCCGGCCGTCGATCTCCGTCGGAACGGTTTCGAGGAGATCGCCGCGTGCGACTGCGGCGATCGCGCGCGTCACCGCCACGGTGGGCCACAGCAGATCGTCGATCAGCCCGTTGAGTGAAGCTTCCATCTCGCCCCAGGCGCCGAGCGTGTGGCCGAATTTGACGCGTTGCCGGGTGCGGCCGTCACGGCCGACCGTGTTGCCGACCCGTTCGAGCTGTTCGGCCATCCGTTGATTGGCGGCGGCGATTTCGTTGAACGTATCGGCGATTTTGCCGGCAAGACCGACCTGGTCGCGGGGCAGCCGGACCGAGAAATCACCGATGCGGATTGCCTGAAGCCCGTGCAGCAGTTGCTGGAGATCGAGGGCTTCCCGCGTGTGCCGGGCGTCACCGTTGGTTTCGGGTTCGAAGGGGATCGGGGTCGCGACAACCGCAGGGTCGTCGTGGGTTTGAGCTCGCCCAGAAGCCGTCATGTCGTCCCCCGTCGCTTGCGTGCGCATGCCATTTGAATGATCCGCACCAAGGACATTGCCCGGGCCGCGTGTGGCCGCTTGATCGCGGCTATTGCGCAGTACGGGGCAACCTAGATTCGCGGCATTCGCACTAGGCGACGATCAGGGAGAACCTGAGATTTGCCGGGAAAACTATTGAGGGAAAATCGGCGTTCGCAGCGAGCTGATATCGATCCGCTCGCAATTGAGTCGGCCCTGCAGCAGGCAATCCTCGAGTTTTGCCGTCTGCGCCAGCCCTTCCATCACGTAAAATCCAATGACGCCGATCAGCAATGTGACGGCAAAGGCCGCGAGGCTGGTGGTGAAACGCTCCTCGTCGTCGCGCTCGTTGCGCCGGCGTTCCCACAGGGACAGGGGCCGATCCATCTCGGCATCTTGCCACGTTTCTGTGCCCCAAGCGAGCCGGGCCGGTCGGGCGCGCTAATGCGCCAGCTGATCCGCCGTATTGAGGTCGTCGTTGGCCTTGGCCAGATCGCCCTTGTCCTGCCAAGCCATGCCGCGGTCGTGAAAGCAGGGACTGCAACGCGGATTGAGCTTGATCGCCAGATCGTAATCCGCGATCGCGTGGTCGTTGTCGTTCTTGTGATACCAGGCGATGCCGCGGTTGAAATAGACCTGCCACAGCCCGGGGTCGTGCTGCTCGTATTTGAGCGCGGCGGTGAAGTCGGCGATCGCGCCGTCATAGTCGCCGGTCCGGTTCCGCGCCATGCCGCGGTTGTTGAAGCAGTGACCGCAATCCGGGCTGAGTTTGATCGCCGCGCCGTAATCGGCAACCGCGTGCGCGTAATCGCCGTTGCGATAATAGGCGGTGCCACGCTTGTCGTAGACGTTGGCGCGATCGGACGATGGCAACGCCCGATCGTCGAGCGCGCGCGTATAAAGACGCACCGCCCTGCCCCAATCCTGTTTTTGTCCCGCCTGATCGCCGGCGTGCATGTCGGCCACGCCGTCGGCAAACGCCGGCGAAACGATAGCGATGAGCAGCGCCGCTGCGATGAACGTGCGCCTCATGATGCCACCACCTCGACGTAGCGCGGAAAAATTCCCACCGGCTTCGGCAGTTGCGTTTCCGCATTGAGCGGTTGCGCTTCGAGCGCGTTGAAGCAACGGTGCGTGAAATCGTCCGGCACCGCAAGTTGGTCAAGAAGCTTCGCCGCCGCTTGCGGCACGAACGGCTGCGCCATGATCGCGAGATGGCGAATAGTTTCGGCGAGGACGTAGAGCACGCGACCGAGCCGCACCGGATCGGTCTTCTTCAGCTTCCACGGCGCTTGTTCGTCGACGTAACGATTTGCCATGGCGACGACCTCCCAGATCCGTTCGAGCGCGAGATGCAGTGCTTGTTTGTCGATCTCGGCGGCGACCGCGCGACGGAGATTGGCGACCTTGGCGATCAATTCGCCGTCGGCGCGGCGCTGTTCGGCGACGGTCGGATCGACGCCGGTTGGCAACTTGCCGCCGCAATAGTTTTGGATCATCGACAGAACGCGCTGCGCCAGGTTGCCGAAATCGTTGGCGAGATCGCCATTGATGCGGCCGACGACGGCGCGATGCGAAAAATCGCCGTCCGAACCGAACGGCAACTCCCGCAACATGAAATAGCGCACCGCGTCGACGCCGTATTCGTCGACGAGCTGTTGCGGCGCGATGAAGTTGCCGAGCGACTTCGACATCTTCTGGCCTTCGACCGTCCACCAGCCGTGGGCGAAGACGCGCTTGGGCAGATCGAGACCGGCGGCCGCCAGGAATGCCGGCCAATAGACGCAATGGAAGCGCACGATGTCCTTGCCGACGACGTGGATGTCAGCCGGCCAGAAGGTCTTGAATTCGGCGCCGGCAACGTCCGGATAGCCGACCGCGGTCAGGTAATTGGTCAAGGCGTCGAGCCAGACATACATCACGTGCTTTTCGTCGCCGGGCACCGGAACGCCCCAATCAAAGGTCGTCCGCGAGATCGACAAATCGGTAAGACCGCCTTTGACGAAGCTCGTCACTTCGTTGCGCCGCGACGCCGGACCGATGAATTCGGGATTGCGCGCATATTGGTCGAGCAGCCATTCCTGCCAGTCGGACAGGCGGAAGAAATAGCTCGGCTCCTCGACCCATTCGACTTCGGCGCCGGATGGTGCGCGGAATTTCCCGTCCGGGCCTTTGGTCAGCTCGCCCTCGCCGTAGAACGCTTCGTCGCGCACCGCGTACCAGCCGGCATACTTGCCGAGATAGATGTTCTCGCGGCCTTTGGGCGACTTGCTCTTGGCGATCGCTTGCCAGATCGCCTGGCTGGCGGCGATGTGGCGCGGCTCGGTCGTGCGGATGAACTGGTCGTTCGAGACGTTCATCAGCTTGGTCATGGCGCGGAAATTTTCCGATACGCGGTCGCAGAATGCCTGCGGCTCGACGCCGGCGTCGCGCGCCGATTTGGCTACCTTCTGGCCGTGCTCGTCGGTGCCGGTGAGGAACAGCACGCGCTCGCCGTCGAGCCGCTTGAACCGCGCCAGCGCGTCGCAGGCGACAGAAGTATAGGCATGGCCGAGATGCGGCGAATCGTTGACGTAATAGATCGGCGTCGTGAGATAGAACTTGGCGCCGGCCATGATCGTGATCCTCTACCCGATCCTCAGCGCGTCGCGTCGGCGAGCGCGAAGAACGCATCGAGCACGACCGCCCGCTTGTCGAGCTCGACGCCTTCGGCCGCACCGAACAATTGACCCAAACGGCGCCAGATTTCGGCCCATTGCGCCGGACTGCGGCGCGTCGCCAGCTTGGCCAAAACGGCGCGTTCGGCCGGCGATGCCGCCGGCTCGCGACCCAGGGCGAGCATGGCGACCGCGGCGACGGCCCGCGGCAAAAGGTCCGTCAGCAGGCCAAAGCCTGTCGCCTCGCCGCGGACCAACGATTCGGCATAGGTATGCAGCGGTTCGCCGGGAAGCTTGGGTAGGCCGCCTAGCAGGTTGAACAGGCCGCGCTGCACCGCAAGCCCATCCTGCGCCGCCAGCGTCAGGGCACGGCCGATCGAGCCGCCGGCCAGCTGCGCCAGCGCGTCGGCGTCGGCCGCGCTCAGTTCAGGCACGAATCGACGAATTGCTGCAAGAACAGACTCTTCCGGCAAGATATTCATATGCATTGTGCGGCAGCGTGACCGAATCGTCGGCAGCAAACGGCCGGGACTTTCGCTGGTGAGAAACAGCACCGCACGCTTCGGCGGCTCCTCAAGAACCTTCAGCAAGGCATTGGCGGCATTACGGTTCATCTCGTCGACGCCATCGACAATCACCACACGCCACGCGCCTTGCGACGGCGTCAGGTGGAGGAACGCGGCAATAGCGCGGGTATCGTCCACCACGATCTCGCTGCGCAGCCGTTTGCGCTTTTCGTCCCAGGCGCGCTCGACGACCAGCAGGTCCGGATGGGCGCCGGATGCGATGAGCCGAAACACAGGACTCTCGGGCGGGATGGCGAGCGCCGTTGCTGGTGCGGCATCGCCAAACAAGCCCGCCCTGGCTTCCGGCTGCGCCAGGAGAAACCGCGCGGCGCGGTAGGCGAAGGTGGCCTTGCCGATGCCTGCCGGTCCCGCCAGCAGCCAGGCATGCGGCAGGCGTTTGGCGTTGTAGGCGCTGAGAAACGCGGCTTCGGCCGCGGCATGGCCGATCAGCGCCGCATTCTCGCGCGGCGACGGCAAATCCACCGTGTCGGCGCTATTGGCTTCGTCTGCCGCGCTATCGAAATCGTCGTCGCTCATGCGGCCATCATAGCGCAACGCCGAGCCGTTCGCGCACCGAAGCGGCCAGCGCCCGGCGCACCGACTCGATATCGCCGCTGGCGTCGATGACGACACAGCGGTCCGGCGCCTCGCGCGCGATTGCCCGGAACCCGTTGCGCAATCGCCGGTGGAAGTCCGGTCCCATCTGCTCGAAGCGGTTACGATCGCGCGCCCGCTTGAGCCCGACCTCGACCGGCAGGTCGAGAATCAGCGTCAGATCCGGCTGGCGGGCGTTCCCGCTAATGAAGCGATGGAGTTCGCGTAGCGCGTCGAGCGCCAAGCCGCGGCCGTAACCCTGATAAGCCAGCGTCGAATCCGCGTAACGGTCGCAAACGACCCAGCGTCCGGCGGCGAGCGCCGGCTGGATCGTCCGCGCCAGATGATCGCGGCGCGCTGCCACCATCAGCAGCGCTTCGGTCGGTCCATCCCAGGCGTCGGGGCCGCCCGCCAGCAGCAGCTTGCGGATCGCTTCGGCGCCCGGCGATCCGCCAGGCTCGCGCGTTTCCAGCGCGTCGATGCCGGCGCGTTTAAGCGCCTCGACCAGAAGCCGTGCCTGGGTCGATTTACCGGCGCCCTCGCCGCCCTCGAGCGTGATGAAGCGTCCGGGTGCGGGTGGGTCGGCGGTCAGTGTTGGCGTCCGAACAGCAGATAGGCGGCGTTGAACGCCATGCGGCCGAAAATGCCGAGCGGCTGCACCGCCTGGGTCGTGACCAGCGGCACATCGATGGGCGGCGTATCCGGCGTCGAGATCGTCAGCTTGCCGACCGTTTGGCCGGCGCTTACCGGCGCCGGCACCGGCCCGTCATAGACCGCGGCGACTTTCATCGCCGTGCGGTCGCCGCGCGGCAACGTGATCACAACGTCGTGCGCGACGGCGACAGGCACCTGGCCGTCCTTGCCCATCCAGACCGGCGCGTGGTCGATCACGGTTCCCGCTTTGGCGATCGTATAATCGTCGAATTCGCGGAAGGCCCAATCGAGCACGAGGCGGCCCTGGTCGGCGCGCGCCTGCATCGTGTCCATGCCCGCCAGCACCTCGATGACGCGGCGGCCGTTGCGCAGCGCCGACGCAACCAGGCAATAGCCGGCTTCGTCGGTGTGGCCGGTCTTGAGTCCGTCGACGGTGCTGTCGGTGTAGAGCAGCGGGTTACGGTTGCCTTGCTTGATGCCGTTGAAGGTGAATTCCTTCTCGGCGTCGTAATGGTAGTACTCTGGAAAGTCGGTGATCAGGTGGCGCGCCAGGATCGCGAGATCGTGCGCTGTCATGTATTCGTCCGGATCGGGCAAGCCGTCGACGTCGGCGAAGTGGCTGCCGGTCAGGCCCAGTTTCTGCGCTTCGTCGTTCATCAGCTTAACGAACGCGTCGGTGCTTCCGGCGAGGCCTTCGGCAAGCACGATGCAGGCATCGTTGCCCGACTGGACGATCATACCTTGCAGCAGATCCTCGAGCCGGACTTTGCCGCCGAGCGGCACGAACATCTTCGAGCCCTGCGTGCGCCACGCCTTCTCGCTGACCGGTAGCATGTCATTGAGTGTCGCCCGTCCCTCTTTCAAGTACGAGAAGACAATGTATTCGGTCATCAGCTTGCTCATCGACGCCGGCGGAATGCGCGCGTCGCCGTTCTTGTCGAGCAGCACCGCGCCGGTGCTGAAGTCGATGACGTAGGCGTTGCGGGCGGTCGTATCGATCGTCGGCGCCGCGGCGTGCGCGGCCGGCAGCCAGCACGCCAGGCACAGCCCGGCGATCACGGCGGAAAGGCGCATCGGATTCATTGGGGGCTCACAGACGGTTTAAGCGGCGGAATCGCAGCCAGCATAGCCGGAAATGCGGCAAAATCCATGGTCGCCTGCGCCGCGTCGCGCGGCGTGTTGCCTACCAGTCGAAGGCGAGACGGGCCTGCGGCACGCTCTTGACGACGTCGCCGAGCAGCCGATCGGCTTCGCCGGTCGTCGCGATCGGGCCGATGCGCACGCGATAGATGTTCGCGCCATGGACCTGCGCGGTATCGATGTTCACGGTGCCGAACTGCGTCAGTTTGGCCTTCAAGGTTTCGGCGTTCTGGCGGCTGCTGAAGGCGCCGGCTTGGATATACATTCTGGAATTCGCCGCCGCCGGGACGGCCGGCGTCTTGGTCGTCGCCGCGTCGGCCGGTTCGACGAGCGCGAGGTGCGACGTTGCCGCACGCGGCGCGGCCTGTTGTTGGGTTTGCGTCGCTGTCGCGGCGCTGGCGGGTGGCGCCGCGGCGCCATTGGGCGGCGCCAGCGTTTGCTCCTTCACCGCCGTGATCGGCTCCGCCGCGGCCAGCTGCGTCGGCGGCTCGACGTCCGGTCCGCCGTTCTTTTGCGCCAGCAGTTCGGCCTGCAGCGTCGGCTGTTGCAGCAACTGAACGCGCACATGCGCGGTGCCGGTGTTCTCGAAGCCGAGCATCTGCGCCGCGCGCCGCGACACGTCGAGGATGCGATCGCGGGCGTAAGGGCCACGATCGTTGACGCGCAACTGAATCGAGCGGCCATTGTCGAGATTGGTCACCTCGACGATGCTCGGCATCGGCAGCGTGCGATGCGCCGCCGTCAGCGCATTCATGTCGAAGCGCTCGCCGTTGGCGGTGTATTTGCCGTTGAAGTCGGGGCCGTACCACGAAGCGACGCCGGTCTCCTCGTACGTCCAGTTGACGGCCGGGTAGTACCATTTGCCGTCGATCTGATAGGGCTGACCGATCTTGTAGAAGCCGTTGGCGTTGGGCGCCGCGACATTGTTTGCGCCGCCGCCGCCATGGCTGCCGCAAGCGGCCAAGGCGAACGCCAAGGCGCCGAGGACCACGCCGGTCCGCGCGCCGTTTAAAATTTTATCGATTCGCGATGTCCCCACCGGCGGCGGAGAATATGTTCAATCGACGGCGTCCGCAAGATAGCCAACCGCTGTCGCGAAGTACGACGAGTTGTTCCAGCGCAAAATGACGCGGAAATTGTTGAAGACCAGCAGCGTCGGTCCGGATTCGCCGCCGGGCTCGA
>JAGWIH010000020.1 GCA_028866355.1 Alphaproteobacteria bacterium | reverse complement strand
AAAAAACCGCGCCGAAGCGCGGTTTTTAAAACGGCGGCACCAGCGGCTGTCAGCCCTGTCGGGCCTTGTATCGCGGATTGGTCTTGTTGATCACGTAGACGCGGCCCTTGCGGCGCACGATGCGGCAATTCTTGTCGCGCGCCTTCAGCGATTTGAGCGAATTCTTGATTTTCATGACGGGGCCAAACTGCTTTGCACTTTCGGAAGGCCGGGAAAATAGGAGAGAACCGATGATAGAGTCAACCGCCCGGCCGGGAGGTCAGGAAAATCAATCGCGGACGGGCGCTGCCAGGACTTTCTCGCCCTTGGGCCGGCCGCCGGCCGTGTTCTTTCCGGACAGGAAATGCTTGATATTGCGGGTGGCCTGGCGGAGTCGCTGTTCGTTCTCGACCAGCGCGATGCGGACATAACCCTCGCCGTATTCGCCGAACCCGACGCCGGGCGAGACCGCGACATTGGCGTTCTCCAGCAGCAGCTTCGAGAACGCCAGCGTACCGCCTTCGCGGAACCGTTCGGGAATCGGCGCCCAAGCGAACATCGACGCCGGCGGCGCTGGAATCGGCCAACCGGCCTGGTGCAAGCCCTCGACCAAAACGTCGCGACGCTTCTTGTAACGCGCGCGGATTTCCTTGATGCACTCCTGCGGCCCATTGAGCGCCGCTGTCGCCGCCACCTGGATCGGCGTGAAGGCGCCGTAATCGAGATAGGATTTGATGCGCGCGAGCGCTGCGATCAGCCGCGGGTTGCCGACCGCGAAACCGATGCGCCAGCCCGCCATGTTGTAGGTCTTGCTAAGCGACGTGAACTCGACCGCGATGTCGCGCGCGCCGGGAATTTGCAGCACGGACGGCGGCGGATTGCCGTCGAAATAGATTTCGGCGTAGGCAAGATCGGACAACAGATAGATGTTGCGCGAACGGCAGAATTCGACGACCTCGCCGTAAAAATCCAGATCGACGACCTGCGCCGTCGGGTTGGCGGGGAAGTTCAATACCAGTGCAATGGGCGCTGGCGAGCTTTGCTCGACCGCCTGTTTCAGTTCCTTGAGGAAGTCGATGCCGGGACCGATCGGCACGCTGCGCACCGACGCGCCGGCCATGATGAATCCGAAAGCGTGAATCGGATAGCACGGGTTCGGCACCAGCACGATATCGCCGGGCGCGGTGATCGCCTGCGCCAGATTGGCGAGACCTTCCTTCGAGCCGAGTGTGACGATGATCTCGCGGTCGGGATCGAGTTCGACGTTGAAGCGGCGGGCATAATATTTTGCCTGGGCGCGGCGCAGCCCCATGATGCCGCGCGACACCGAATAGCCGTGCGCGCGCGGATTCTGCACCGTCTCGAGCAGTTTCTGGACGATATGCGGCGGCGTCGGTCCGTCGGGATTGCCCATGCCGAGATCGATGACGTCGCTGCCGACCGAGCGCGCCTTCGCCTTCAGCGCGTTGACTTCGGCGAAGACGTAAGGCGGCAATCTCTTGAGGCGATAAAATTCTTCCATCTTGCGGCTCGACGTGGCGCTTCCAGATGCGCAACCGGGACAATGCCATTCTCGACAGGGAACGGAAATCAGCGCGGCGCGATTCGCCGCCATCCTACCGCCTCAATCCACCGCAATGCTACGGCTTTCGCGCACGCGGTGCGCGCTTAAGTCTCTGTTAACGCAGGCCAAAGAGCGCTTTGGCGCTGCCGTCGGGGATGGCGTGCTGCGCCGCGGCTTAGAATTTTTGGAGCGGCTTCAAGCCTCGTGTTTCGAGCCGCCGTGTGGGAGGGATCCTATGCAGATCAATTGGTCGAACAGCCGCGACGTGGCGATTGCGTTCCTCGCCTTGTTGGCGCTGGCGATTCCATTCCTGCCGATTCCCGGCGACCATGAGATCCGCATGTACGTTCGCTACCATACCCACGGCACGGCGCCGCACGCCTTCAGCACCTATACGCTGCACAGCATCTGCACGGTGATGGCGACCGCGCTCGCCTATAACGACCCGAAGACCGGTCAATACACGCGGATCAGCTGCGGCCGCTGATCGCGCTTAGGCGGCAACGCTGAGCTGTTCGACGAACTGGCGCGCGCAATGCGTCCAGGTGAATTGCAGCGCGTGATCGCGGCATTTGGTGCGCGAAATTTCCAACGCAGCCAGTGCGGCGGCGCGGAGATTCTGATTTAAGACGCCGACGCCGCTGTTGCCGATGACGTCGAGCGGTCCCGGAACCGGGAACGCCGCCACCGGCAAGCCGGAGGCCAGTGCCTCGAGCAGCACCAGACCGAACGTGTCGGTGCGGCTGGGAAAGACGAACACGTCGGCCGACGCATAGAGCCGCGCCAATGCGCCGTTCTCGACGCGGCCGAGAAAATGCACCGCCGAATAGCGGCGCTTCAACCGTTCGAGCTGCGGCCCCTCACCCACCACGAGCTTTGAGCCCGGCAGGTCGAGGTCGAGAAACGCGGGCAGGTTCTTTTCCATGGCGACGCGACCGACCGAAAGAAAAATCGGCCGCGGGAAGCCGATATCCTCTTGCCGGTAGCCGGGATCGAATTTCCCCGGATCGACCCCGCGGCTCCATGGCCGCAGGTTGCGGAAGCCCTTGGCCGAGAGCGCGATGCGCATCGATTCGGTGGCGACCATGATGCCGCGGGCCGGCGCATGGAACCGCCGCAGCACGCCATAGGTTACGCCCGACGGGATCGCGCAGCGCGCGGCAAGATATTCCGGGAACCTTGTGTGGTAGGCGGTCGTGAAGCCAAACCCGCGATCGAGACACCAGCGCCGCACGGCGAAGCCGAGCGGCCCTTCGGTGACGATATGGACCGCGTCCGGCTGCGCCGCCTCGATCAGCGTCGCGGCTGGCCGCGCCGCGCCGAAGGCAAGCCGGATCTCGGGATAGAACGGGCACGGCAGGGTGGCGAACATATCGGGCGTCAGCGTCGTCACCGCGTGTCCCATGGCGCCGAGCTCGGGCAAAATGGATTTGAGCGTGCGGACGACGCCGTTGACTTGAGGCGACCAGGCGTCGCTGGCGATGAGGATCTTCACGCCGCGGGTTCGAACGCTTTCTCGGCCCGCGCAACCGGACGCAGAGGATCGAGGGCGTTGAGCTCAACCCAGCGGATGACCTCGAGGCGGCCGTCGAAATGCTCGACCAGCGCCGAACAGCTCTCGACCCAATCGCCATCGTTGCAATAGAGGACGCCCCCGATGGTTCGGATCTCGGCCTGATGGATGTGACCGCAGACGACGCCGTCGACGTGGCGCCGACGCGCCTCGGCGACGATGGCGTCGGCATAATCGCTGACGAACTGGACGGCATTCTTGACCCTGCTCTTGAGATAGGCGGAGAGCGACCAATAGGAATAGCCGAAACGGCGGCGCACGACGTTGTAGTAATGATTGAGCTTTAGCGACAGCTCGTAGGCGCCGTCGCCCAACAACGCGAGCCATTTCGCGTAACGCACGATGCCGTCGAAATCGTCGCCGTGCAGCACCAAGAGACGCCTTCCGTCGGCGGTGACATGCACCGCATCGTGCACCAGGTCGACGCCGCCGAGCTGAAGATCGACCCAGTTGCGCAGCCATTCGTCGTGATTGCCGGGAATGTAGAAGACCTTGGTGCCCTTGCGCGCCTTGCGCAGGATTTTCTGAATCACGTCGTTGTGGCTTTGCACCCAATACCAGCTTTTGCGCAGGCGCCAGCCATCGATGATGTCGCCGACGAGATAGAGGTATTCGGAATCGGTGTGCCGCAAGAAGTCGATCAGGAACTCGGCCTTGCAGCCGCGCGTACCCAAATGAATGTCGGAAATCCAGATCGCCCGGTAGCGGTGGATGCCGTCGATATGGTCCATCGCGCCGCTTATTCCCCCGACGCGATTACGAATCTGAACATGCCGCCTAGCTAACACGCGGCGATGACGGGATTGTTCCGGTTTCGAGTCGGTTTCGTGACGGCTCAGGCCGCGAAAGCCGCGATAATCCGCCGAAGCGCGGCGAGGCCATCGGTCAGCGCCGCCGGACCCGGCTGGAGGATGAGTGTCGATTTGATCTCATGCAGCGCCCCGGTGCGGACCGCCGGTATCGTCTCGAAGCCCGGCCGCGCGGCGACTTTCTCCGGACGGAATTTCTTGCCGCACCAGGAGCCGATGATGATGTCGGGCGCGCGCGCCACCACGTCGGCGGCCGTGACGATGCGATCCTTGGCGGCGCGGCCGATCGCGCGCTCCGGAAAAATATCGACGCCGCCCGCGGCTTCGATCAGCTCCCCAACCCAGGCGATGCCGGAGATCAGCGGATCGTCCCATTCTTCGAAGTAAACTTTGGGCCGGCGCGCCGGCCGGCTGGCGCATGCAGCAGTGATCCGCTCTTCGAACGAACGCGCCAGCGCGTCGGCGCGTTCGGCGGCGCCGACCAAAGCGCCGAGAGTCCGGATCATGGCGAAAATTTCCGCCAGCGTGCGCTGATTGAATGCATGCACCGCGATGCCGCGGCGGATCAGATCGGCGACGATATCGGCCTGGATATCGGAAAACGCCAGAACCAGGTCGGGCTTGAGCGCCACGATTTTTTCGATATTGGCCGAATTGAATGCCGAAACTCGCGGCTTCTCGCGGCGCGCTTGCGGCGGCCGGACGGTATAGCCGGTGATCCCGACGATGCGATCCTGTTCGCCGAGAAGATAGAGCGTCTCGACGGTCTCCTCGGTCAGACAAACGATACGCCGCGGCGGAAACATCGCGGCGCTCAGCGGCAGTACGGCAAGAAAACAGCGAACATGTCTGGGATTGAACCCACGAGCGCCACCGTGTCAACAAGAAGCCGCCGTCGGCGCGCGCGCCGCGACGGCGAGATGGTTTGCCGCAAGTAGCGCGATGACTTAGGCTGCTGCTGCTTTCGGGAGCGGGGCGCCGGTGGATTCAACGTCAACAGCGAGCACGGCGACACAAAGCGCGGCGCGGCGCGGCGAGCGCATCCTCGTCGTCGACGACGTCGAAGACAATCGTCAGCTCCTGATCCGGCGGCTGCGGCGCGAGGGCTTCGACGACATCGTCACCGCGGCGGATGGCGCCGAGGCGCTCGAGCATATCGCGCGTCAGCCGTTCGATCTCGTGCTGCTCGACGTCATGATGCCGAACGTCGACGGCTACCAGGTGCTCGAACGCCTCCGCGCCGCCGAGAAGCTTCACGAACTGCCGGTGATCGTCATTTCGGCGCTGAACGAGATCGACAGCGTCGTGCGCTGCATTCAGCTCGGCGCGGTCGACTATCTGCCGAAGCCGTTCAATGCGACGCTGCTGCGCGCGCGGGTCGGCGCCTGTCTCGAACAGAAAAAGCTGCGCGACCAGGTGCGCGCGCACTTGACGCGGCTCGAACAGGAGCTTGCGGCTGCGCGCGCGCTGCAGATGAGCATGGTTCCAGCCGACTTTCCGGCGCCGAACGCCGAACGGCCGGTCGAGATTTTCGCCGTCATGGAGCCGGCGCGCGAAGTCGGCGGCGATCTCTACGATTACTTCTTCACCGCCGACGGCCGCCTCGCCTTTCTGGTCGGCGACGTGTCAGGCAAGGGCATACCGGCCGCCATGTTCATGGCGCGGACGCTCAACCTGCTGCGTGTAATGTGCAGTTTCCTGCTGCGCGACGGCGTGGCGGCGGCGCCGGGCGAGATCATCGGCCGGGTCAACCGCGAGCTCTGCGTCGGCAACACCACCATGACCTTCGTGACGCTGTTCTTCGGCATCCTCGATCCGAAAAGCGGCGCGCTGGCTTTCGCCAATGCCGGTCACGATCCGCCGTTCTGCATCGCCAAAGGCGCGGCGGTGCCGCTCGCCGGCGCCCAAGGCCTCGCGCTCGGCATCGACGAGAGTTGGACCTATGAGAGCGGCGCGGCGACGTTGGCGCCGGGCGAAACGCTGTGCATCTACACCGACGGCATAACCGAAGCCAACGATCCGGCCGGCGCGCTTTTCGGCAAGCAAAGGCTCGCGACCCTCGTCGCCAGCCAGGACGGCGCGGCCCTGGCGACGCTGGTCGGCGCTGCGGTAGCGGCGGTCAAAGATTTCGCGCAGGACGCGCCGCAAGCCGACGACATCACGGCGCTGGCGTTGCGTCGTCGGGCGTAGTCCGCTTTACCAGGGTCACGCGATTGCGGCTGCCATCGCGGCAGTATCGCACCTCGTCCATCATCGTGCGCACGAAATGGATGCCAAGACCGCCGATCGCCCTTTGTTCGATGGGAGCATCGAGATCGGGCGTCGGCACCTGCGTCAGGTCGAACGGCTTGCCGTCGTCGACGATTTCGACGGTCACGCCGTTGCTGGACCGTTGCAGCTCGATGGCAATTTCGTGCGCGCCCTGGTCGGCATAACCGTATTTGATCGTGTTGGTGAGCAGCTCTTCGAGCGCCAGATTGATGCGGAACGCGACGCTTTCGCTCACCCGGCGTTCGGCGCAGAAGGCCGAAACGCGTTCCGCCAACGGCGCAATTTCCGAAAGCCGGTTGGCGAGGCTGATTTTCAGGCGATCGGCGCTCACGACGCTCCGCTTCAGGACGGTGTCGACGGCCGCTGGCGGATAGCACGTTTGCCGGCGAGGGTCGAGGCCAACCGCATCCAGCGTCTTGTATGCGACTGCCGATTCGGGCTTAACTATTCGCGGCCGACAATAAGAAAGAAGTCGCCCGGGGGATGCCTTCTCTATTGCCGATGCGCCTGTTCTGGCAGGCTGTCGCCGCGGCGTTCGTCGTCATCGGCGTCGCCGGTGGCGCCGTCATGCTGTCGGTCGGCGGCGTGCCTCTGCTGCTGCAAGCCGCGGCGCCGGCGGTTGTCGCCACCGTCTTGTCCGCGCTCGCGATCGGCCTATTGGCCCGGCAGGTCAACGCCGCGCTCGCGCGCAATACCGAAAAGATGCGCCTCCATTACGAGCACGAGTTGGCGCGCAAGACAGCTGAGCTGCGAAGCACGCTGGAGAACATGCACCAAGGCGTCGCGATGTACGACGCCGACTACAAGCTGCTCACCTGGAACCAGCGGTTTCGCGAATTTCTCGACATGCCCGACGAGTTCTTCGGGCGCGACCGAAGCTTCATCGACTATCTCCGCTACATGGGCAAGCGCGGCGAGTTCGGCGATCAGAACATCGAATCCGTGATCGCCCAGCGGGTCGAGCAGCTGAAGCGCATTCATTCTTTCGAGCGCACGCGCCCGGACGGCACCGTGCTCGACGTCTATCGCGCGCCGACGCCCGACGGCGGTTTCATCGCCATCTACACCGACATTACCGAGCGCAAACAAGCCGAGCAGGAATTGATGCGCGCAATGGAGGCGGCCGAAGCGGCGAACCGGGTCAAATCCGGCTTCCTCGCCAACATGAGCCACGAGCTGCGGACGCCGCTCAACGCGATCATCGGCTACAGCCAGATGCTGCAGGAAGAGGCACAGGACGCTGAGCAGAACGATTTCATACCCGACCTCGAGAAGATCGAGAACGCGGGCAAGCACCTGCTCGGATTGATCAACGACATCCTCGACCTGTCGAAGATCGAGGCCGGCCGCATGACCGTGTTCATCGAAGAAACGAACGTCGCTGCGGTTCTCACCGAGGTTCGCGGCATCATCGAGCCGCTCGCCGCCAAGAACGGCAATCGCCTGGTCATCGACTGTCCGGCCGAATTCGGCGCGATCGAGACCGACGTCACCAAGCTCAAGCAGAGCCTGCTCAACCTTCTGAGCAACGCGAGCAAGTTCACGAAGAACGGGACGGTCACGCTGGCGGTCGCGCGCGACGGCGACCGCGTCGTCTTCCGCGTGACCGACACCGGCATCGGCATGAACGAGGAACAAATGGGACGGTTGTTCCAGGCCTTCGCCCAGGCCGACTCCTCGACCACCCGCAAGTTCGGCGGCACCGGCCTTGGCCTGGTGATCACGCGGCATTTCGCACGCATGCTCGGCGGCGACGTCGCCGTGACCAGCCGCCCGGGTCAGGGTTCGACGTTCTCCCTGGTCCTGCCGGTGCGCGCGGCAGATGCCACGCCGCGGCCCGATGCGGCGCCGCGGTCGCCATCCGGAGCCGCCCCGCGCCGCGCGGTCTCGGGCGACGCGGCCGGCGAGCACACGGTTCTTGTCATCGACGACGACGAGGCAGTCCACGATACGGTCGGCAGCATGCTCGGGCGCGAAGGCTATCGCGTCCTGCACGCGCGTAACGGCCGCGAAGCGCTTGATATCGCGCGCAAGGACCGGCCCGACGCGATCACCCTCGACGTCATGATGCCGCAGATGGACGGATGGTCTGTCCTCACCGCGCTCAAGAACGACACCGCGCTCGCCGACATTCCGGTCATCATGCTGACCATGCTCAACGAGCGCGCCATCGCGGTTCAGCTAGGCGCCGCCGGCTACGTCACCAAGCCCATCGACTGGGGCCAGCTCAGCGCGATGCTGCGCCGCCTTGGCCGCCCTGGCGGCGGCGCGCACGTGCTGATCGTCGACGACGACCCGGAGATGCGTGGCGTAACGCGGCGCATGCTCGAGCGCTCGGGTTATATCGTCGGCGAGGCAGCCAATGGCGAAGAGGGCCTGGCGTGGCTTGCTGCCAACGCGCCGCCAGCGGTGATTCTGCTCGATTTGATGATGCCGATCATGGACGGGTTCGAGTTTCTCGAACGCGTCCGCGCCAGCGCGGCGTGGCGTGATCTGCCGGTGATCGTCGTGACGGCGAAGGCCCTCGACGCGAGCGACATCGAGATGCTCCAGCGCCTCACCCAGCGCGTCATCGAAAAGGGAGCCAGCACTGCTGTCGATTTGCGCGGCGCGATCCGCGAAGTCCTCAAGTCGCGCGGCGCCGCAGCCAAGGCAGCGACAGCGTAAGCGCGCGGAGAGAACGGACGCATGGCAAAGATATTGCTGGTCGAAGACAACGAGATGAACCGGGACATGCTGTCGCGGCGGCTCGAGCGCAAAGGCTTCGAGGTCGTAATGGCGCCGGACGGCCAGCAAGGCATTGCTCTGGCCGCCAGCGAGGCGCCCGATCTCATCCTGATGGATATGAGCCTGCCGGTGGTGGACGGTTGGGAAGCGACGCGCCGCGTCAAGGCGGACGACGCGACGCGCGGCATACCGGTGATCGCGCTCACCGCCCACGCTATGGTCGGCGACCGCGAAAAGGCGCTCGATGCCGGCTGTGACGATTACGACACCAAGCCGGTCGATTTTCCGAGACTGCTCGGTAAGATCGAACTGCTGCTCCAGCGGGGGAAGGAATGATGAACCTTGCTTCCGAAGATCTGCCGAACGGCGCCACCAAGGTTCGGCTCGATGGTCGTCTCGACGTGACCGGCGCCGGCCAAATCGAGACCCGCTTCAGTGCGCTGGCCGGCGCGCGCCGCGCGCTGATCGTCGACCTGTCGGCCGTCGACTTCATCGCATCGATGGGGATCCGGATGTTGTTGTTGGGCGCGAATGCAGTGAAGACCAATCACGGCCGCATGGTCCTGCTCGGCGCGAAACCCGACGTCGCTGCCGTGCTCAAGACCGCGCGCATCGACGCGATCGTGCCGATGTACGACGACCTGGCGACGGCGGCCGCCGCCGTACACGGTTGACGCACGGGCAAGGAGCACCATGGCCGACCAACCGCATGTGTTGAAGCCCAAGGGTCACCTCGACAGCAACACCGGCCCCGCCTTCGAGAGCGAGTTGCTGCAACTGATCAATTCAGGCACCGGCCGGCTGCTGCTCGACTTTTCCGATCTGATCTACATCAGCAGCGCCGGCCTGCGCGTCGTCTTGCTGGCGGCGAAACGGCTGCGATCCGCAAACGGCCGCCTCGCACTGTGCTCGCTCAATCCGCAGATCGCCGAAGTCTTTCGCATCAGCGGATTCGACGCCATCCTCGACATCCACCCCTCGTCCGAAAGCGCGCTCGCCCGCCTGGCATCGGCCTGAGCACCGAAAAACCGCCTCAGTGCTGGAAATGGAAATCGAGCGTGGCTGCGTTGCCAACCTGCGCGGCCCGGACGCGGTCGGCATTACGCTGCACGAGGTAGCCGGCGAGCTTCATGACGCCGTCGTCGCTGTCGAGAATTTCGTCTTCGGCCGGTCGGCGCATTTGTAGAGCGATCAGCCGTCCTTGATATGAGACGCGAATATCGAGTTTGAATTCGTCGAACGCGGCTTCGATCGCGATTGGCCCCTGCGGCGCGCAATAATCGGAAACCACTTCGACCGCCTGCGTGGCGCCGAACACGGCTTTTTCGATGACGTCGCGCCGCGCACCCCACGCGGCGCCTTGCGTCTCCAGGAACTCCCGGATCTTGCCGTAATCGCTCCCCGGCGCGAAGGTCATGATCGCGCGCGTCTTCATGCCGATGCGGAAAATTGCGTTCAGAATAAGCGCCGTGAACAGGCCAATGACCAAATCCGATGCGGCGAAGGATCGGATCGCCGTCGGTAGCGCGGTAAAGACGTCGGGGAACAGATCGCGGCTCAGTGCCAACGTAAGCGACAAGCCGACGACGAGCGTGCGCCGGCCGTCGAGCAACCGGCTCATGATGATTTGCAGCCCGTTGATCATCACGAAACAGGCGGTGAACAGCAGCGCCCCGCCCATGACGGCCTGCGGGATCGAGACGATTACCGCGGCGATCACCGGCATCGTTGCAAGCAGCACGAGCAGCCCGCCGGTCCAATAGCCGACGACACGCGACGTCACGCCCGCTGCGCTCGACAGCCCCACATTGGGCGAGCTGGTATTGCCGCCAAGGGTGCCGAGCAACGCGGCAATCGTGCTGCATACACCGTCAGTGAAGACGCCGTTGCGCAGCGAATTCATATCCGGCCGCACCCAGTCGTCGTCATTGATTTTCTGACACGTGGTCACGTCGCCCATGACACTGAGTGCGCAGACCACCGCGCCGAAGGCGAAAGCCAACGCCAAGCCTGGCGCAAAATGCGGCGCCGGCCAACGCCATTGCGGCACGGCGAACCAGGGCGAGACCGCGACAGCGTGCAGCGCCGCGCCGTCGACCATGTGGAGCGCAAGCGCGGCGCCATAGCCGACGACGACACCGACCATGATGCCATACGGGCGCAGCCAGGCCTTTGCCCAGATGTGGGTAGCAATCATCAAAGCGAGCGTGCAGCCCCCGAGCGCGATTTGCGGCAGGTTCGCTGTCGGCATTGCATCGGCTTCCTCGGGAATGCCGAGCACGAGCCGCATGCCTAGCACACCGAGTATGAGCCCGATCAGCATCACGCAGATGCCCGAGATCTCGGCCGGGAAGAACGGCCGCAGGCGCGGAATAATGCGCGATAGGCCCATTTCGACCAAGCCGGCGAAGACGGTCATGCCGCAAACCAGCCCCATGCCGCCGATTTGCGCCGCCAGCACGCTCGCCGAAAGATAGGGCGCATCGAAGACGAACGCGGCGAGATAGCCCGAGCCGAAATATCGGCGCTTCTGGCATTGCAGCACCGAGCCGATACCGAGCGCGATCAGCGACAGGCTGACCGCACGAAGGATGTCGCCGTTGCTGGTGTGGGCCGCCTCGAGAACGATCAGGACGTAGATCAGGGCCGGCGACAGGACAACCACGTGCTGCACGGCGTTGAGCGCGCAGGTCAACGGCGGCGGCCGTTCGTCGACGGCATAGCTTAGATTGGCTGGACGCATGCGGCAGAACCCCCGGACTGTCGCCGGCGTGGAGGAGCGGCTGCACGAGTATGACAGAGCGGCGTCGCGGATGGATAGCGCCCGCCGCGACCGGCGTTCGTCGCAACCTAGCCGGTGGCGATATCTCTTTAAGGGCCGTTCTGCGCGGATTAGAAAATGGTGGGCGTGGCAGGGATTGAACCTACGACCCCTTCCATGTCAAGGAAGTGCTCTCCCACTGAGCTACACGCCCGCGCGACGGCGGATTTAGACCAATTCCCGATCGGTTGGCAAGGTTAGGCGGCGCCTTAGGCAGCCAGAAACCGTTCGATCTCGCCGACCAGCTGACGCAGGTGAAACGGCTTGGCCAGCACGGCGGCGTCGCGCGGCAAGGATTCCGCCTCGCCGAGCGCGACGGCAGCGAATCCGGTGATAAAGATGACGCGCAACAGCGGATGCATGTCGCTGGCGCGGCGTGCCAGCTCGATGCCGTCGAGCCCCGGCATGACCACGTCGGCCAGCAACAGGTCGATCTGATGGTTGCTGGCCCAGGACAGGGCGGTCTCGCCGTCGCCGAGCGCGCAGACATCGTGCCCAGCCTTGCGCAAGGCGCGCGCCAGAAACACGCGGATGCTGTCATCGTCTTCGGCGAGCAGGATTCGAGCCATGATGTTCCCCGGCCGCGAGGATACTGGGCCAGATTTAAAGGAAGGGTTTACCGGCCGCCCGATGGTCACAAGGCGTGATTTTCCGCCAAAAAAGGCCGCTTCCCGCGTGACAGGATCGCCCGTTCCTCGTTAATCTTGATGCTATGCACGGCCTGGTAGCGGCGGCTGACCCGATCGAAGTATTGGCCAATGGCGGACAAGCGATACCGCTCGTTCTGGCCTCGCCGCATAGCGGGGCCGATTATCCCGTCGACTTCCTCGCCGCCTCACGGCTCGACGCGCTGACGCTCCGGCGCTCGGAAGATAGTTTCGTGGACGAAATTTTCGGCGCCGCACCGGCGTTGGGCGCGCCGTTGCTGCGTGCCCGCTTTCCGCGCGCCTACGTCGACGTCAACCGCGAGCCGTTCGAGCTCGATCCGACGATGTTCGAGGATCTGCTGCCGAATTTCGTCAACAGCCAGTCGCCGCGCGTGCGCGTCGGCCTTGGCACCATCGCGCGCGTCGTCGCATCGGGCGAGGAAATCTATGCCCGCAAGCTCAAATTCAGCGAAGCGGCCCAGCGCATCGAGACACTTTACCGGCCGTACCATCGGACGCTGCAGCAGCTGCTCGACGCGACCCAGCAAACCTACGGCTTCGCCATTCTGCTCGATTGCCACTCGATGCCATCCGCCGCCAATGACCGCGACCGGCGCGACCGCTCGCCGCGCGCCGACATGGTGCTCGGCGACTGCCATGGCACTTCGTGTCATCCGGTGATCACCGAAACCGCACATCAAGTCTTGAACGCCAAGGGCTATACGACGGCGCTCAACACACCCTATGCTGGCGGCTTCACCACCGCGCATTACGGCCGGCCGGCCGCTGGCGCACATTGCCTGCAAATCGAGATCAACCGTGCGCTGTACATGGACGAACGGGCCTTCGAGCGGAAACCGTTCCTCGCACAGCTCGGCGACGACATGCGCGACCTGACCGAAGCCCTTTCTGCGATCGATCCGGAGTTGTTACGGCCGGCATGAGCGACGCCGCCGCCTTCCGATTCACGCTGCGCGATTCCGCGCCGGGCGACGCCGAAGCGATTGCCGCGATCTATGCCCACCATGTGCGTTTCGGTCTCGGCACGTTCGAGGAAACGCCGCCGTCGGTCGACGAAATCCGCCAGCGGCGCGAAGGCATTTTGGCGCTCGGCCTGCCGTTTCTGGTCGCGACCGTCGGCGAGCGCATCGTCGGCTATGCCTATGTGGGCCTTTATCGCACGCGGTCGGCCTATCGCTATACGCTTGAAGATTCAATCTATGTCGCCGCCGAGGCGGCGCGGCGCGGCGTCGGCCGGGCGTTGCTGGCGCGGCTTATCGAGCGCTGCGATGGGCTCGGCTACCGTCAGATGGTGGCGGTCATTGGCGACAGCGACAATCGGGCCTCGATCCGCCTGCACGCGGCGCTCGGCTTCGAACACATCGGCATCCAGCCCGCGGTCGGCTTCAAGCACGGGCGCTGGGTGGACAGCATCCTGATGCAGCGGGCGCTTGGCGCCGGCGCGGCGACCTTGCCCAAGGCAGCGGAATCCGCCTGAACGGCTCGCGACCCGCCGAGTCCGAACGCACCGCACGCGCACCAACTAACCGCCAAGGAGTCTCGATGAGCTGGCCTTATATCGCGCCGATCCTGCTGCTGCTGTGTTCCAATGTGTTCATGACCTTCGCTTGGTACGGACAGCTCAAATTTCCGGGTACGGCCCTCTACGTCGTCGTGCCGATCAGCTGGGGTATCGCCTTCTTCGAATATTGCCTCGCCGTGCCCGCAAACCGGATTGGCTACACCGTCTACAATGCGGCGCAGCTCAAGACGATTCAGGAGATCATCACGGTTACGGTTTTCGCGGTGTTCTCGGTGACATATCTGGGCGAAGCGATCCGCTGGAATCATCTCGCGGCATTCGGCTGCCTTGTCCTGGCCGCGTTCTTCGCCTTCCACAACTGGACTTAACGCCGATTTCCGATCGAGAGGATAGCCATGGCCAAAGTCGCGATTAAATGGAAGCCAAAGCCCGAGAAGCACGATTACGCGGCGGCGGCCTCGTATTTGAGCCTGACCATGGATCGATCGACGGCAAAGGGCGTCGCCAAAAAACTGAAGCGCGCCGCGATGGCGCAATATCTGGCGAAGGACATTTTCCGGGCATCCCGGCTGGCGTTGCTCAGTCCGGCGAACAGCCACGTCCGGAAAGACGAGCAGCGAATCACGGCGCAAGAACGGCTATCGCCGCTGCTGCTCTATCGGGACGAGCGCAATGGCATCCTCATTATCGCCGACGGCTATCACCGCCTCTGCGCGGTCTACCAGTTCGACGAGGACGCGATCATCCCCTGCAGGATCGTGTGAGAGGCGTACGCCAAAGAAAAAGGGCCGCACCGAGGTGCGGCCCAAGTTTAGGGAGGAAACGCCTAGAAGACGTACGACACACCGTCGGGCGACGGCCGTGTCGCGTTGCAATAATTGCCATATTGCGGCGCACAACGCAAACCAAAAACGTTTACCGTGTGCCCATAAGGGCGGATTCCCGTGCGTTATTTCGCCACAGGCAGCGTACACCGACGCGCGCCACAGCGGCTATTTTCGCAACGCACAAATGCGCGATTGGCAAGTCACGCGAACTCGCGCCGCAACCCAGGACCATGTTCGTCGAGCCGCGGCACCGCACGATCGGCCAGATCGGCCGAACGGCGGCTCGGCGGCAGCGGCAAGGTGACAATGCCGCTCTCGGTCGCGGTGCCGATGGTCGCCAGTGCCGGATGGCGGACGAAATCGTCGAGCGTGTTGAGATTGCCATAGGCGATGCCCGCCGCTTTCAACCGCGCCGCCAACGCCGCGCGTGGTTCGCGCTTGAACGCGGCCGCCACCAGCGTTTCGAGCGCCGGCCGATTGGCGACCCGGCGCGGGCCGTCGGTGAAGCGCGGATCGCGCGCGAGATCCGCATCGCCCAGGATATCGGCACAGAAACGCTGCCACTCGCGTTCGTTCTGGATCGAGATGACGATCGCCTTGCCGTCGGCAGCGGCGAACGCGCCATAGGGCGCGATCGACGGGTGATGGACACCGATGCGCTGCGGCGGATGGCCATCGGCCTGTTGGATCAGCGCCACCGACAGCCATTCCGCGGTGGCCTGGAACAGCGAAATCTCGAGCTGGGCGCCGGCGCCGTGGCGTTCGCGTGCATAAAGCGCCTCGAGGATCGCGGCATAGGCGTTGAGACCGGCGGCGATGTCGGACACCGGCAC
>JAGWIH010000291.1 GCA_028866355.1 Alphaproteobacteria bacterium | reverse complement strand
GGTGATCAAGCTGATCGCGCAAAAGCTGCCGGTGTCGATCTCGCTCGGCCTGTGGACGACGCTGATCGCGTACCTGGTTTCGATTCCGCTGGGCATTCGCAAGGCCGTTCGCGACGGCAGCCGCTTCGATATCTGGACCAGCGGCGTCATCATCGTCGGCTATGCGATTCCGTCGTTCCTGTTCGCCGTGCTGCTGATCGTCTTGTTCGCCGGCGGCAACTATCTGTCGATTTTCCCGTTGCGCGGCCTGGTTTCGGATAATTGGGCGAGCTTCGGTTGGCCGCACCGCATTCTCGACTATCTCTGGCACATCGTTCTGCCGGTAACCGCGCTAACGATCAGCGGCTTTGCCAGCCTCGCCATGTTGACCAAGAATTCGTTCCTCGAGGAGATCAACAAGCAATACGTGATGACGGCGCGTGCCAAGGGCCTGACCGAACGCCGCGTGCTCTACGGCCATGTCTTCCGCAACGCCATGTTGCTGGTGATCGCCGGCTTTCCAGCGGCGTTCGTCGGCATCCTGTTCACCGGCGCGCTGCTGGTCGAAGTGATCTTCTCGCTCGATGGCTTGGGCTATCTCGGCTATCAAGCGGCGCTCGGGCGCGACTATCCGGTGATGTTCGCGACGCTCTACATCTACACGCTGGTCGGGCTGGTGATGAAGCTGATCAGCGATCTGACCTACATGTGGATCGATCCGCGCATCGACTTCGGGACGCGCGGCCAATGACCACGCCCATCGTTATCGCACAACCGACTGGCGGCCGCCGTCTGCTCGGCCTGCCGATCAGCGTGGTCACCCACCACCGCCTGTTGCGGTTCGCCGCCAATCGGCGCGGCTTTTGGTCGCTGTGGATTTTCCTGGTGCTGTTCGGCCTGAGCCTGTTCGCCGAGTTCATCGCCAACGACCGGCCGCTGATCGTGTCGTACGACGGACATTGGTATTGTCCGGTCCTGAACGATTATACCGAACAGACCTTCGGCGGCGACTTGCCGATCTTGGCCGATTATCGCGACAAGACGGTGGCGGGGCGCATCGACGCGCACGGCTGGATGGTGTGGCCGTTGATCCCTTTCGCAGACGATACGATCAATTTCAATCTGAGCCAGCCGGCGCCGTCGCCGCCGTCGTCGGCCGATTGGCTCGGCACCGACGATCAGGGCCGTGACGTGCTGGCCCGGCTGATCTACGGCTTCCGCATCTCGGTCTTGTTTGGTCTCGCGCTCACGGTGTCGAGCTCGATCATCGGCGTCGCCGCCGGCGCCATCCAGGGCTATTACGGGGGCCTGATCGACATCTCCTTTCAGCGCTTTCTCGAAATCTGGTCGGGCCTGCCGGTGCTTTATTTGCTCATTATCCTGTCGAGCATCGTGCAGCCGAATTTCTGGTGGCTGCTCGGCATCATGCTGCTGTTCTCGTGGATGTCGCTGGTCGATTTGGTGCGCGCGGAGTTCCTGCGTGCGCGCAATTTCGATTATGTGCGCGCGGCGCGCGCGCTGGGCGTCTCCGATCCGGTGATCATCTGGCGCCACGTGCTGCCCAATGCCATGGTGGCGACGCTGACTTTTTTGCCGTTCATCCTCAACGGCTCGATCACGACGTTGACGTCGCTCGATTTCCTGGGGTTCGGTTTGCCGCCGGGTTCGCCGTCGCTCGGCGAATTGCTGGCCGAAGGCAAGGCCAACCTCCAGGCGCCGTGGCTTGGCCTGACGGCGTTTTTCGTCCTCGCCATCATGCTGAGCCTTCTGATCTTTGTCGGCGAAGCGGTGCGCGACGCCTTCGATCCGCGGAAGGGCGGCTGATGGCTCTCCTCGAAGTCAAAAATCTCGGGGTCAATTTCGCGTTGCCGTATCGCACGCTTGCGGCCGTGAAAGGCGCGTCGTTCGCGCTCGACAAGGGTGAGACGCTGGCGCTGGTCGGTGAATCGGGCTCGGGCAAGACCGTGACGGCTTTGTCCATCCTTCAGCTTCTGCCGGCGGCGTCGGCGAGCCATCCGGCCGGCAGCAGCATCCGGTTCGACGGTGCCGAGCTTGTCGGTGCGCCGGAATCCGAGCTGCGCCATATCCGCGGCGGCCGCATCGCCATGATCTTTCAGGAGCCGATGACCTCGCTCAATCCGCTGCACACGGTGGTGAAGCAGATCGGCGAGGCGCTGTGGCTGCACAAGCGCATGAACGGCAAAACGGCGCGCGACCGGACGATCGAGCTCTTGCGCCTGGTCGGCCTGCCGGACGCCGAAAGCCGTCTGCAATCGTATCCGCACCAGCTTTCGGGCGGTCAGCGGCAGCGCGTGATGATTGCCATGGCGCTCGCCAACGAACCCGATCTGTTGATCGCCGACGAACCGACGACGGCGCTCGACGTCACGGTCCAGGCACAAATCCTTAAGTTACTCAAGGACTTACAGGCGCGCTTCGGCATGGCGCTGCTGCTCATCACCCACGATCTCGGCGTCGTGCGCAAGATGGCGGGTCGCGTCTGCGTCATGACCCAGGGCGAGATCGTCGAGGCCGGCGCCGCGCGCGAGGTGTTCGATCGGCCGCGCCATCCGTATACGCGTCACCTGCTTGACGCGCAGCCCAAAGGCGCGCCGGTGGTGCCGGCCGACGGCACGCCGGTGCTGATGGACGGCAAGGCGGTCAAGGTCTGGTTCCCGATCAAGACCGGCCTGTTCCGGCGCACCACCGGCTTCATCAAGGCGGTCGACGGCATCGATTTGGCGGTGCGCGCCGGCGAGACGCTGGGCGTGGTCGGTGAATCGGGCTCGGGCAAGACGACGCTCGGCCTGGCGCTGTTGCGCCTCGTCGAAAGCCAGGGCGCCATCGTCTATGACGGCAAACACTTGGATCGGCTGTCCGGTCGCGCCATGCGGCCGCTGCGGCGCGAATTGCAGATCGTCTTCCAGGACCCGTATTCGAGCCTGTCGCCGCGCCTCACCATCGGCCAGATCGTCGAGGAAGGCCTCAAGGTGCACGGTCTCGGCGGTGACGCCGCGGG
>JAGWIH010000290.1 GCA_028866355.1 Alphaproteobacteria bacterium | reverse complement strand
TATCGGCGGCCGATCCTCGACTATTGGTGCGAAACCGGCGACGACCTTTACCGCGTCGTGCGCCATGTTCTGATTCACGAGATCGGCCATCATTTCGGCTTCAGCGACGACGACATGGAGCGCATCGAGGCGGAGGGAGCATGAGCGCAACACCGAATCCCGGCCTGGCTTATTGGAGCGGCGAAGGCGGCGACCAATGGGCGCGGCAGAACGATTTCACCGAACGCTTGCTCGCGCCGGTGATGGCGGCGTTGCTCGCTACCATCAATGCCCGGCCGGGCGAACGCGTGGTGGACGCCGGTTGCGGCTGTGGCGCCTTGGCGCTGGCGCTTGCCAAGGCGGTCGGGCCGCAAGGCCGCGTCCTCGGCATCGACGTGTCGCCAGCGATGCTGGATGTGGCGCGCCGCCTGACGCCGACGGGGCTACGCGCCGAGTTCGTCGAGGCCGACGCCACGATTTATGCGTTTCCGCGCGGCGGTTTCGATCTTCTTACGTCGCGTCACGGCGTGATGTTCTTCGCCGATCCGGTGCGCGCTTTCGCCAATCTGCGCGGCGCGTTGAAACCCGGCGGCCGCCTCGTTTTCTCTTGTTTCCGCACGCCCAAGGAGAACCCCTGGGCGATGACGCCCTTGGAAGCGGCCTATCAAGTCATGCCGCGACTGCCTAAGCCCGGGCCCGAGGATCCCGGTCCGTTTTCCTTCGCCGATCCGGCGCGGGTCGAACGCATTCTGGGCGGCGCCGGCTTCGAGGCCATCAAGCTGACGCCGCACGATTTGAGCTTCGACATCGCCGCGGGCGGCGGGCTCGAAACCGCGATCGGCTACATGATCGACATCGGCCCGGCGAGCCGCACCTTCGACAAAGGCGACACGGCGGCGCGCGCCAAGGTCGAAGCGGCGCTGCGTGCGGGACTCGCGCCGCACGTCAAGGGCAAGTCGGTGCCGCTGGCGGCCGGCATCTGGATCGTGACGGCGAAAAATCCCTAAAGCAGCGCCGCAACGCGCCGGCGCAGTTCGGGGATCAGCGTCCGTCGGAACCACGGGTTCTGCTTTTCCCAAAACGTCGTGCGCCACGACGGATGCGGCAGCGGCAAGATTCCTGCCGGCGCCAATCGCCACGCCTTGACCGTCTCGGTCATGCTCTGCCGCTTGACGTCCGGCATGTAGTACTCGATGGCATAGGAGCCGACCAAAAGCGTCAGCGCGACTTTGGGCAGATGCGCCAGCAGATCCGGATGCCAGAGCGGCGCGCATTCCGGACGCGGCGGCAGATCGCCGCCTTTGGCGTCGCGGCCGGGGTAGCAAAACGCCATGCCCATCACCGCGACGCGACGATCGTCGTAGAATGTATCGCGGTCGACGCCCATCCATTCACGCAGGCGATCGCCGCTGCGATCGTTGAAGTTGAGGCCGGTTTCGTGAACGCGCGTGCCGGGCGCCTGGCTCAGGATCAGGATGCGGGCGCTGGGCACGACCTGAAGCACCGGCCGCGGACCGAGCGGCAGATGCTTGGCGCAGACGCGACAGAGGCTCAGCCGGGCGAGCAGTTCATCGAGACTTTCGGCTGACGGTTTGCGGGCGGCGCGGGTCATCGTTGGAAGCTTAACGCGAAAAAGAAAGCGGCGCCTCTTAGCGGGCGCCGTCTTTCCGTCCTCGGGCCGCCCAAACTGGTTCGTTAAGGGTTGCGGGGTGCGGCCTCGCGTCTATAAGAGCAAAGCCTGTGCCGCAGCAGAAACCCACGCTATTTCAATGATTTAATTTATAGGCCCGGCGGCGCCTGTAAGTCTTTGCGACGCAATTAGCGCAGCGCCGCCGCGATATTGCCGCCGTCCACCGTGGTGACGTCGCCGGTCGTCTTGAGCGCGGTCGCGTGATAGAGGAACGCCGCCGCCACGTCTTCGGCCGTGACCTCGCGGCCCAACAGATTGCCGCGCATGTAATCCTGCTCGCTGACGCCGCGGGCCGAGGCGCGCGACGAGATCATGTCCTTGGTCAAAAGGCCGCTGCGCACGCGATCGGCGTTAACCGCGTTGGCGCGGATGCCGTCCTTGCCGCATTCCAACGCGTACTGGCGAACCAAGAGCAGCGTCGCCGCCTTGGGCAGGCCATAGGGTCCGAAATCGGCGCCCGGATTGATCGCCTGCTTCGAGACGTTGAAAAGCAGCGCACCGCCAAAGCCCTGGGCGCGCATCACCTTGACCGCGGCGCGGGCCACGCGTTGGTGCGCGAAGAAATTGAGCTCGAAGCTTTGGCGCAGGATCTTGTCGTCGAGGTCGCCGATCGCGCCCTGCCAGGCCGCGCCGGCATTGGAAACGATGATATCGACGCCGCCGAGCCGCGCACAGGCTTCGCCGAAGGCCGCCTGGACCGCGGCGTCGTTCGTCACATCGCATTCGAGGCCAAGCGCGTCGAGCGATTGCGCCAAGGCGCCGACCGCCTTCTTGTCCCGATCGAGCAGCACGAGCTCGGCGCCGGCGTCGTGGAAGGCGCGCGCCGTCGCCGCGCCGATGGCGCCCGCGGCGCCGGTGATCACAACGATCTGCCCGGCCAACGGCTTCTCCGCCGTCTTGCCCAGCTTGGCCTGTTCCAGCGACCAGTATTCCATCTCAAACAGCTTGCCTTCGGACAGCGATTCGAAGCGGCCGAGCGCCTCGGCGTCGGTGATCACCGCGATCGCGTTCTCGGCGATGTCGGCGGCAATCACCGCGTCCTTGCGGCTGCGGCCTAGGCCGAACAGGCCGAGCCCAGGCACCAGCACGACGCGCGGCAGCGGGTCGAGCGGCCGCTTGGGCGGATCGCTGCGCGCATTGTTGCGGGCAAAATAGGCGCGATAGCGCTCGATAAAGCCTTTGGCGGCGGCGAACGCGTCCTTGTGGAATTGCGCCAGATTGGCGGCGTCGGGCGCCGCCATCAGCAGCGGCACGTTCTTGGTGCGGATGGTGTGATCGGGCGTCACCACGCCGATCTGCGAATAGCGCGCCGCCTCGCGGCCATTTGCGTAAGCGAGAA